>JANYCO010000213.1 GCA_025360235.1 Cytophagales bacterium | reverse complement strand
CCGCTGAATTTTATCAACCCATTTTAAACTGGCTGACAGAATATGCAAGTCAGGCAAATCCAACGACAGAATTTGTTATAAAACTAGAGTATTTTAATACAGCTTCTTCCAAATTGATTCTGGATGTACTGTCTAAATTAGAGGAAATAAAAGGATCCAAGGTTACCTGGTATCATTATGAAGACGACGAAGATATGCAAGAGGCCGGAGTGGAGTTTTCAGAATTGGTAGAGGTGCCGTTTGAATACAAAACATATTAGATTTTTTATACAACTAATTAATGAGTGAGGAAATACTAAAGTCGCTTGCGCAGTTATACGCAATTATTACAAAGCAGGATGGCGGAGTTACCGAAAGTGAAAAAACCTTCGTGGTTAATTCATTTAAGAAAAAACTGAACCTTGCTACGGCGGAGCAATACATAAACCTCTACGAAGAATTTTTAAAAGATGGAGAAGGCAAGGAGGATGGTAAGAAAAAACTAACTTCTGTTAAAGATTCTGTGAAAACTTTGGGTATTTGTCGTAAGATAAATAAGACACTTACCCAAAAGCAGAAAATCGTAGTACTGATAGAACTTTTAGAGATTTTAAAGTCAGAGAAAAGCAAGGACGCTGATCAGCAACAGGAGATCATCGATACCGTTGCTATAGCATTTAATATCGAAAAAGATGAATATAAAACATTGCAAACATTTGTCCTGCATGATGACATACAGCTTTTTGGAGATGAGAATGTTCTTGTCATAAACAACAGAGATTCTTCCACTATTCCGGGAAATGCAAAACACATTCATTCAGATTATACAGACGGGAATATCTTTTTTGTAAGAGTAAAAAGTGTGGACATGATTTTCCTGAAGTATACAGGAAATGATGAGCTTACTATGAATAGTTTGATCATTGGTCCGGACGATGTTACACTTTTTTCACAAGGAAGTACAGCAAAAACAAAACTTGGAGGGGTCTTTTACTATAGTGATGTTTTGTCCCATTTTATTAGTGAGTCTGCCACAGTAAAACTTTCTTTTCAAGTTAACAATCTGGAATTTCGATTTCCAAATCATAAAATTGGTTTGAGAGATGTTAATATTTCAGAAGGCTCTGGAAAGTTAATAGGAATAATGGGTGCAAGTGGTGCTGGTAAAACTACTCTTCTCAATGTATTGGCAGGCCTCGAAATTCCTTATAAGGGAGAGGTGTTGATCAACGGATTTAATCTCCACAAAGAAAAAGAAAAGGTTAGAGGAGTCATAGGGTATATACCACAAGACGATTTGCTGATCGAAGAGCTTACCGTTTTTGAGAACTTATTTTATAGTGCGAAATTATGTTTTAAGAATAAATCAGACGAAGAACTTACATTACTTGTGAATAAAGTATTGGATAATCTTGGGCTTATTCAAAGCAAAGGCTTGCGTGTCGGGAATGCACTTAATAAATCCATTAGCGGAGGTCAGCGAAAACGCCTGAACATAGCACTTGAATTGATTCGTGAACCATCAGTACTCTTTGTAGACGAACCTACTTCAGGGCTTTCATCAAGAGACTCTGAGAATGTGATGGACTTGCTTAAAGAGCTTACTTTAAAAGGGACACTCATCTTTGTTGTTATTCACCAACCTTCGTCGGACATCTACAAAATGTTTGACAAAATGTTTTTGTTGGATGTCGGTGGATTTCCAATTTATTATGGCAACCCTGTTGAAGCTATTACCTATTTTAAAAAAGTTTCTCAACAAGCAGACAGTGATAAAGGACAATGTACTACCTGCGGAAATGTAAATCCGGAGCAGATCTTCAATATTATTGAAGAGAAAGTAGTAGACGAGTATGGACACTTCACTGCGAGCCGAAGACTTACTCCTAAACAATGGAATGAATCCTTTATTAGCAAGTTTGAGTTGAAGCGAGTGGAGGATATAAAAGATAATTCATTCAGTATTTTAAATATCCCAAACAAATTCAAACAATTCTGGGTGTTTGTAGTACGGGATTTTAAATCGAAACTTTATAATAAGCAATACATGCTTATTAATCTTATCGAAGCACCATTGTTAGCGTTCATACTTTCCTTTATTCTCAGGTACAATAACAATACAAACGGTACCGGCTATGTTTTCCGGTACAATGAAAATATCCCTGCTTATATATTGATGAGTATTGTAATCGCAATATTTATTGGACTCAGTATAAGTGCGGAGGAAATCATTAAGGATAAAAAAATATTAAAAAGAGAAACTTTTCTAAATCTTAGCAGAAACAGTTATCTCCTATCCAAAGTAATGATTCTGTTTATGTTTTCTGCTATACAAACGCTGACCTTTGTATTGGTAGGAAATGCTATTTTAGGTATAAATGGAATGTATCTGGAATATTGGCTGGTGCTTTTTTCTGTAGCCTGTTTTGCAAACTTAACAGGGCTAATTATATCCTCTGCTTTTGATACCGCAATTACAGTATACATTTTAGTGCCTCTATTGTTAATTCCTCAAATGATCTTAAGTGGTTCTATTTTTAGTTTTGATAAAATAAATGATATAATCAGAAGTAAAGATAAGGTGCCTATGGTGGCCGACCTTATGGCTTCCAGGTGGGCATACGAAGCTATTGCAGTAAAACAATTCAGAGATAATAAGTATGAAAAGTTCTTCTTTAAAGTAGAGCAAAAAGAAAATATTGCCAACTTTAATATTATTTACTTGCTTCCGGAGTTGAACGAAAGGTTGGATTATGCCTATCAGAATTTGAATTCAAAAAATGATTCTATTCTGAAATTGTGTATCAATAATATGACAATATTGAAATCAGAGTTGCTTAAAAAGAAAATCATTCCTACATCCTTAAAACTTTCTGAAAAAGATATCGAATCCATTTCTATTGAAAAGTTAGACAACATCTCTTATGAGAAGTATAGAATTTATCTAAATGGACTATCTGATTATTATACCAAAATATTTAACGAGTCTAACAAAGAGAAGGAAAGTTATCTTTTTGCTTTGAGCAGAATTAATGGAGGTACAGATGTAAATAAATTGAAAGACGATTATTTCAACGAAAGTTTATCAGATCTTGTTAAAAATGCAACTGCTAAAAAACGAATAATAGATGCTAATGGTTATTTGGCTCCTAAAACGGACTATATTTATTTCAGACCTGTAGAAAGAAGAGGAACGTTTGATTACAGAGCACATTTCTTTTCTCCTGAAAAACATTTTGCAGGAAGCTTTTATGATACGTTTAAATTTAATATTTTTGTAATCTGGTTATCAGGGTTACTCTTGTATTTAATATTGTATTTTGACTTGTTGAGAAGGCTTTTAAATATTTTCGGAAAAGTTACCATCCTTAAAACGTAACTTTTGCCATATTTTAACGTAAGTATAAATCTGTAATAATTGAATTTAAATCACATCAACCAATTTATTGGGCCATTTATGAAAAATCTATTGTTATTCGCTGTTTTTGTGTCTTTACTATTTTTTGCTTGTGATTCTTCCACAAGTAATAATCAGTCTGATGAGGCTAAACTTCAACAAATGTTGGATTCAGCTAATGCAGCACCACAAGACAATAAGTTACCTGAAGCAGCAGTAGGAGAGATACTTAAACAAATCCCTTCCCCTATTGAGACTTCTGTTCTTATTAAAAAATCAGGCGGTACTTATAGTAAGGATATTTTGAATCCTTCTGAAAATGCTCAAAGCTATAGTTCGAATTATAAAAAAGCGCTTAATCTAGGTGTTTATGGGGCAGATTTAGGCTATATCAATATTTATGAAAAGAATAAAGAAAGCCTTTATTATTTAAATTCTATAAAATCTATGGCTGATGGTCTTAATATAGGCCAGTTTTTTGATTTTGAAACGATTAAAAGATTAGCAAACAATAATAAAAACGCAGATTCTTTATTGAACATCACTACCGACAATTTCAATAAAATCAATAGTTTCCTATATGAACAAAAGAGATCTGATCAAAGTGTACTTATTTTGACTGGAGGATGGTTAGAAGGACTCAATATAATGTGTCAAATAGCTCAGAAAAATAAGAATCCTAAATTGTATGAAAGAATAGGAGAACAAAAAATAATAATAGACCAATTAGTACTTGTTTTGTCAAATTATGAGTCAGACAGCAACATAAAACTTTTAAACAATGACCTAAAACAATTGCAAGAAATTTACAAAAAAGTACAAATTACTTATACATACAAAGAATCTAAAATGGAAATAGTGGACGGAATCCCGACAATAGTGGACAAAAGCGAGAGCAAAGTTAATATTACTGACGCACAAGTTGTTGAACTAGCCAAGCTAACCAGTTCAATAAGAAATAAAATTGTGAGTTAATATTTTTTATTCCTATATTTGCTAATGATAGCTAAACATTTTATGAAAAAATTCCTAATACTTACGATAATCGTTTTGTTTACAGGTGGAGTTACAATGTCACAATTTAAGACTCCGGAATGCGTAGCAAAATTGAACGGGTTTACTTTTTTGAAGACTTACAAATTAGATAACCCAACCAAAGAGGTAGAATATTCTTATGTATTCAGTAAGGATAACAGCTACATGTTGATTATTTGCAATAAAGATGGCGCTCAGAAAAATGCAAGTGTTACGCTTTATGATTCTAATAGAAACATGATAGCGAGTAGCTATGATGAAGCAAATAAGCGCCACTATTATGCCTTGGCATACAACTGCAGATCAACAGGGATTTACTATATGAAATTTAAATTTGATGATCCATCCACTGAATGTTCAAGTGTATTGGCTTTCAAAAGATAAGTATAACAATAACAAAAGAATTTTTGGCAGGCATTTCTTAAATGACCTGCCATTTTTTTATCAAATGCAGAACGATCCTGAATTAAACGGAAAATACCTCGGCTCTATCACAAAAGACTTTGTGAAAATAGCCGACAATCTTAAAGATGCTTCTTATCAGATAAGAGTAAGAGGGATTTCAAAATATCCTATTTTTCCCATCTCAAGAGTAGAACTCCCAATCGGACAAGTATTTTTGGGAACAAACGACATGGAAATTGAATGGAATTATAACATGTCCTTTCTTGATGAATTCGTACAACGCGGACTGGTGGCCGAAGAAAAGATACCTGAATTTGAAGAAGCGTATAAAAATCCGGACGAGTTTTGTTGTTTGTTTGTTGTGGATGTGAACTTCACAAATTTCATATTCATCCCTTATCCTGAAGATTAGCAGGGGATTTATATTTTATTTATCTTTAGTCTATGAAGAACATTGCTTTATTTCCTGGCTCCTTCGATCCTTTTACGAAAGGACACATGGATATTGTATTGCGTGGTACAGCCTTATTTGATGAAGTTATCGTCGGAATAGGCATCAATACGGCCAAACAAAGATACTTTCCAATTGATTTCATGACATTGAAAATACAGGAAGCTTTTAAAGACTATCCTCAGGTAAAAGTAATGTCTTACGAAGGACTTACAGCAGTTTTTGCAAAAAAAATCGACGCGCGGTTTCTGATTAGGGGTTTAAGAAATACAACAGACTTTGAATATGAGAACACTATTTCTCAAGTCAATAAACAACAGTGGAAAGAATTGGAAACGGTTTTTTTAATTACAGATCCAACCCAGGCTTATATCAGTTCTTCAATAGTACGAGACCTTCACAAACATGGAGCAGAGGTGAAGAATTTTCTACCGTACAGTATTTAATTGATCGAGTAAGTAAAATTCGCTGAACACTTCTTCAATGGAGAGGTATGAATTTTTCAAAGCTTTCTGGACGTCTTCTTTCTTCATCCACCTTACTTCTTCAATAAATTCCTCTATTT
>JANYCO010000206.1 GCA_025360235.1 Cytophagales bacterium | reverse complement strand
TGAGTATTGAGACCTGAGTATTGAGTAAATTTATATCCCAACTCAGGAAGTAATACTTTATTTTCATCAGGAAAACATAGTGGGAGAATAATTTCTATTCATCTCTTCCTCTCAATTTGTGAGGGGTGGGAATTAGCACCTGTCCTTTTTTGGATTTGGGGTTGCTAAGACTTCATAGAGCCCATTCTCTCCGTCTTTCCTGATGTATAATACAAATTAACTATATAAGTTAGCAAAATGCAAGTATCAATTTCTTCCTGACTATAAAGTTTCAAATCTATTTGGTTTCAAGCTCAGAATATTACATTAATGTTGAAAAGTTTATTTTAAATTTTATTCGTCAATTTCCTCTTAAATTTCTGTTAATTAATAAATTATGTATTGAAATTTGCTTTTATTTCTAAATATCTAATGACTAAAATCTCAATACTCGATACTATACTACCTGTCCTTGTACTTTCTCCAGAATAGTCTTACTTTTGAAAACAAACTAAACAACAAAAAAAATTGAAATTAGGTGCAGTAGATATTGGGTCCAACGCGATCAGGTTTCAAGTGACGAGTATATTGGAGCACGATAAGACAATATCCTTTAAAAAATTGGAGTACGTACGTTTTCCTCTTCGATTGGGACAAGATGTCTTTAATAACAATGAAATAAGTGCAGAGAAAGAGGCAAAGTTCATAAAGCTCATGCAAACCTTTAAAAATTTGTTTGATCTTTATGAAGTAGATGATTTTATTATTTGTGCTACTTCTGCTATGAGGGAATCAAAAAATGGTAAAGATATCGCTTATAAAGTAAAATTTCTTTTAGGAGTTGACATTCAAATCATAGACGGGGAAAAAGAAGCAGAGCTGATCAATAAAGTTTTGTTTAGTGAATTGGACGATCATAGTTACATTCATATTGATGTAGGTGGAGGTAGTACTGAAATAAATATTTTCGAAGACAAAAGGAAAGTTGCTACGAACTCTTTCAAGATAGGTTCAGTTAGAAGACTTTCGGGTCTTGATACTTCAGAAGAATGGGAGAATATGAGAAGTTGGATAGAGAAATATACGCATGATGTGCAGAAGCCTATTACCGCTATTGGTACAGGAGGTAACATTGGTAAAATATACGAGTTGGCAAATCCCGGAAAAATGAAAGGGAATGTAAAACAAATTATTTCGATCAATAAAATGGAAGAGATACGAGATTTTATTGCCCAACATGATCTTGAAGATAGAATTAATGTACTCATGTTAAACCCTGACCGTGCGGATGTGATCATTCCTGCTTCTGATATCTATATTTCCGCCATGAAATTTGCGAGGGCCACGAAGATGCAGGTTCCTGAGGTAGGTTTAAAAGACGGACTTATGTTGATGCTCTACGAGAGAAACAAAAAAGGTAAGGGGAAGAGTACATTTAAGAATGTAAATAAATACGCGAAATAAAGCAGTTATGAGTTTTGAATTTTAAATTATGAGTTGTAAAAGGCTTGTTAATTTTTAGAATAATTTAAAATTCAACATTTATAATTCAAAATTTTAAAATGAGAATACTAACCGGAATACAAAGCAGTGGCAGGCCGCATTTAGGGAATATATTAGGGGCGATACTTCCCGCTATTGAATTGTCAAAAGATCCTAAGAACGAATCCTTATTTTTTATTGCCGACTTACATACGCTTACTACATTGAAAGATGGGGAAGCGAGGAAATATAATACTTATGCAGCGGCGGCGGCATGGCTGGCTTTTGGTTTTGATACAAAAAAAAATATTTTCTACAAACAATCAGATGTAGCTCAGGTATGTGAATTGGCTTGGATTCTAAATTGTTTTACACCCTTCCCAATGCTGGCAAACGCACATTCCTTTAAGGATAAATCAGAGAATCTGGCAGATGTAAATGCTGGATTATTTACTTATCCTGTTCTGATGGCTGCAGATATTCTAATGTACGATGCGAATATAGTACCTGTTGGAAAAGATCAGATCCAGCATATCGAAATCACAAGAGATATTGCTGAGAAATTTAATAATCTCTACGGAGAAACTTTCGTGCTTCCTGAAGCAAGAGTGGATAATAATGTAATGACTATTCCTGGTATTGACGGAAGAAAAATGAGCAAGTCGTATAATAATTATATTGACATCTTCCTTCCGGAAAAAGAACTTAAAAAGGTGATTCAAACTATTGTTACAGATTCCACTCCTCTCGAAGAGCCCAAGGATCCTGATACATGCAATGTTTATAAAATATATTCATTGATCGCTACAGAGGAGGAGAAAAAAGAAATTCGAAGTAAGTATAGGGCAGGTGGTTTTGGCTATGGTCATGCGAAAGCGGCCTTGTTGGCTAAAATTCTGGAGAAGTATTCGGAAGAAAGAAAGAAGTTTGATTATTACATGAACAATCTTTCTGAATTGGATAAAGAATTAAAAGAAGGAGCTGCGAAGGCTGATGTTATTGGAAATGCAGTGTTGGCGAAGGTGAAAGCAAAAATAGGATACTAACTAATGGTTAATTGTTAATGATTAATGGTTAATGAAGAGATATTAATGTTTTTTTTCATTAATAATTAACAATTAACCATTAATCATTTTTTGCTATATTTACGTAAAGATTAAAAATAAGGGATGAAGCCTAAAATTTTATTTATTGACAGGGATGGAACGATTGTAGTTGAGCCTGCCTCAGATTTTCAAGTAGACTCATTAGAGAAGTTGGAATTTCTTCCAAAAGTGATTTCTGCCTTACACAAAATTGCTGTCGATAAAAATTTCAAATTGGTAATGGTTACTAATCAGGACGGACTCGGTACAGCTTCATTTCCGGAAAATACGTTTTGGCCTGCTCACAACAAGATGCTTAAGACGCTTGAAGGGGAAGGTATTGTTTGGGATGCTATCCACATTGATCCGCACTTCGAACATCAGAATACTACCACACGCAAGCCTGGAATAGGTATGTTGAAGGAGTACCTTAACGGAGATTATGATATCACCAACTCATATGTGATTGGTGATCGTTTGACAGATGTGAAGATGGCAGAGAATCTGGAGTGTAAAGCAATTCTTATTTCAAATGATAAAACACAGGTCTTGCCGACTTTCTGCGAACTTATAACCAACGATTGGGAAGAGATTCACCGTTTTCTAACAAGACCTCCAAGAAAAGCTAAGGTTAAAAGAACAACCAAAGAGACAGATATTTTAATTGACCTAAATTTAGATGGTTCTGGAAAGACAAATATAACTACTGGTCTAGCTTTCTTTGATCACATGTTAGATCAGCTGGGGAAACACTCTCTTACTGATTTAACAATAAAAGTAAAAGGAGATTTACATATCGACGAACACCATACTATTGAAGATACTGCTATTGCCCTTGGTGAAGCATATTTGAAAGCGATTGGTGATAAGAAAGGGATAGAACGTTACGGTTGGTTATTGCCAATGGATGATTGTCTGGCCCAGGTGGCAATAGACTTTTCAGGAAGACCATGGATTGTTTGGGAGGCGGAATTTAAAAGAGAAAAAATAGGAGAGATGCCAACAGAAATGTTTTACCATTTCTTTAAATCATTTTCAGATGCTGCCAAATGTAATCTTAATATAAAAGCAGAAGGCACCAACGAGCACCATAAAATCGAAGCCATCTTCAAAGGTTTAGCCAAAGCAATTAAAATGGCTGTTCGTGTGGATGAAGCTAATGCACAGGTATTGCCGAGTACGAAGGGCGTTTTATGAAAATTATGAGTTATGAATGTTAAATTATGAATTATTTTTTTAATTAAACATTCATAACTCAAAACTTAAAATTAAAGAAGTGAAAATCGCCATAATAAGATATAATGCAGGGAATACACAGTCGGTCATTTATGCTTTGAACAGACTGGGTATAGAACCTATTGTTACAGATAATCAGGAAGAGTTAAGGTCTTGTGATAAAATTATTTTTCCAGGAGTGGGAGAGGCCAGCACTGCCATGAATTATTTAACAGAAAGAGGATTGGATAAACTTATTCCTACATTCAAACAACCTTTACTTGGTATCTGCCTTGGTTTGCAGCTGATGTGCCAACATTCGGAAGAGAACGATACAAAGTGTATGGGAATTTTTCCGATGAACGTGAAACGATTTCCACCAAAAGACAAAGTACCTCAAATGGGTTGGAATTCTATAACCCATCTGAAAGGAAATTTACTGAAAGAGATAAAAGAAAATGATTTCGTTTACTTCGTTCACAGTTATTATGCAGAGTTGAACGGCAACTATACTATTGCTGAAACAGATTATATTCTTCCATACAGTTCTGCAATTCAAAAAGACAATTTCTACGCTGTACAATTTCACGCTGAGAAAAGCAGTGAAGTGGGAGCGAAGATTTTAAAGAATTTCGTAAGTTTATAGTGTTGAATTTTTAATTATGAATTTTTAGTTATTATTTTTTATGAAAAATGAGAGTTTAATACAAAGTCGAACTTTTAAGTATTCGCTTACTATTATTGAGTTGTATAAAATGTTATATTTACAAAAGAAATTTGTTTTGTCAAAACAAATTTTAAGAAGTGCTACTAGTATTGGAGCAAATGTGGAAGAAGCTACTGCAGCAATAAGTAAAAGGGATTTTATTGCTAAAATGTCAATTGCATCTAAGGAAGCTAGAGAAACAAGGTATTGGCTTCGTTTATTAAGTCAAAGTCAAATAATAAAATATGAATACAATGAGCTTATTAAAGAGTCAGAAGAAATCATTAAAATACTTACTGCAATAGTGAAAACTTCTCAATCTAATTTACAATCTCATAATTCATAACTAAAAATTCAAAACTATAACAAATGATTGAATTAATCCCCGCCATAGACATCATAGACGGTAAGTGCGTAAGACTAACCCAGGGTGACTATGGACAAAAGACAGTATACAATGAAAATCCATTGGAGGTTGCTAAACAAATTGAAGGGGCTGGTATAAAAAGGCTCCACTTGGTTGATTTGGATGGCGCCAAACAAAAGAAAATAATAAACCACAAAGTACTCGAAACGATTTCTGCTAATACTAAACTTTACGTTGATTTTGGAGGAGGTTTGCAGTCTGAAAAAGATTTGACTATTGCCTTTAACGCTGGAGCAAAACAAATAACAGGAGGGAGCATAGCCGTTAAAAATACTGAAATGTTTAGTGGATGGATTTCTAAATTTGGAGCGGATAAAATTATTCTGGGAGCCGATTGCAAAAGTGCCATGATCGCAATCAGCGGCTGGCAGGAGACTACAGAAATTTCAGTTTTTAAATTAATTGAAGATTATTTAAAAAAAGGAATCCAATATTGTATTTGCACCGACGTAGCAAAAGACGGACTTCTTCAAGGACCTTCATTTGAATTGTATCAGGAAATTCAAACAAAATTCCCAACGCTGAAATTGATTGCCAGTGGAGGTGTAACAAGCATTGAAGATATCGAAAAGCTAAACGATATGAAAATGTATGGAGCCATCATCGGAAAAGCCTTTTATGAAGGAAGAATAAAATTAGAAGATCTGAAAAAGTTTTTATAATTGGAGGTTAACAATCATTAACAATTAACCATTAACAATTAATCATTATAAAAAAATGTTAACCAAACGAATCATCCCTTGTCTCGACGTGAAAGACGGAAAAACCGTAAAGGGAGTAAATTTTGAAAATCTTCGTGATGCTGGAGATCCGGTAGAGCTGGGAGCATTATATGCAGAGCAAGGAGCCGATGAATTGGTATTTCTGGATATTTCAGCTACGTTGGAGAAGAGAAAGACAATGGTGGAACTGGTGCGTAAAGTAGCGAGTAAGATAAATATTCCTTTTACAGTGGGTGGTGGCATATCTTCCATTGAAGATGTATCTGCTTTACTTAATGCAGGTGCGGATAAAATTTCAATAAACTCTTCTGCTGTAAAAGACCCTGGGCTTATAGATAGACTCGCTTTGGAATTTGGAAGCCAGTGTGTGGTAGTAGCTATCGATACCAGATTGTATAATGGAGCTTCCCGTGTGCATACTCATGGCGGAACAAAACCAACAGAAATCGATACTTTTGACTGGGCATATGAAGTAGAACAAAGAGGTGCCGGAGAAATTCTTCTTACCTCTATGGATCATGATGGTACCAAGAATGGTTTTGCTAATGATACTACGTCAAAAATATCGCTACGTGCAAATATTCCGGTTATAGCTTCCGGTGGGGCAGGGAAGATGGAACACTTTATTGATGTTTTTAAAAACGGGAAAGCGGATGCGGCGCTTGCTGCTAGTATTTTCCACTTTAAGGAGATCAAAATCAAGAAATTGAAGCATTATTTAAAGGAAAATGATATAATAGTAAGATGTTGAAATTTTGAGATATGAATTTTGAATATTAAATTAGAAAGTATGTACGGACTTACCTCACTTGGAATTTTTCACACATTAATCAGTTTGATTGCGCTGGCTTCTGGTATCATAGCTTTGCTACGGAATAAAGAAATAACATGGAATAAATTGGTTGGAAAGATATACGTGGTTTCGACCGTTATTGTTTGTATAACAGGTTTTGGAATCTTTCAACATGGCGGTTTTGGTAAAGCACATGGATTGGGGATTGTTACCCTTATCGTATTAGGTGTGGCACTTCTGGCGGAGAAAAATAAAATATTCGGATCTACTTCTCCATATATTGCTGTCGGAAGTTTTTCGGCTACTTTCTTTTTTCATTTGATTCCTGCTTTCACTGAATCTCTTACGCGTTTACCTTTAGATGCTCCTATAGCTTCTAATCCTGATGATCCAAAAATTCAATTGGCGGTTGGGATTTGTTTTCTATTATTTGTAATTGGGGTAACAATGCAGATTCTGAAATTAAAATCTAAGGCTCGTTAAAAATATTTTATAATGTCCGGAATTAACTTTCATATTGTAAAGTCCGATGATAAAAAATTAATCAACCATATTGCTGATTGGTATTTAAGTGAATGGAATATTCCTATTGATACTACAATACAAAGGCTTTCTAACTTTCCAATCAATGGAATCCCTTTTCAGATAGTAATGACTTTTAAAGGTATCCCAATTACAACGGGTGGAATATATTGTCATGTTTCACTTCTAGACCGAGAACCAAGATTTAAGGAGTTTAAGCCTTGGTTGGCTTTAGTATATACTGCTCAAGAACAGCAAGGAAAAGGCTATGGTGCGTTGCTATGTGAACAGATCCAAAATCAAGCTAAGAAACTTGGAATAAAAGAATTGTTTCTATTTACACATACCGCAGAATCACTATATAAACGTCTTGGCTGGCAGGAAATGGAAAGACTTGAATCAGGAGGTAAGAATATTGTAATAATGAATAAAAAGTTGTAATCTTTTGAGGGAAGTATTTGTTATATTAAAGTATTTATACCTATAATAAACTATTAGGGTAGAAATTTATATATTAGCTTCAATAATCCCACTTAGACAATTTAGCTTTTTAGAAAATAATATGAGATTTTCGGAACGCATAGGAAAAAAAGAAATAAAAAGTTTTCAATTTGAAAATATTGATACTGAATTAAA
>JANYCO010000189.1 GCA_025360235.1 Cytophagales bacterium | reverse complement strand
GGAAGATGTAAGTATAAAAGATCCGTCGTCTTTTCCTAAGCCCACCGACATACCTGGATCATTACATTTTTCAAAAGATGCTCAACAAAAAAGAATTACTTTTTTGGAAAGTGAATTGGGTGTAAAACTGGATAATCTTTCAGGTAAGAAAGCAATGCCAGATCCAAGCGATTTTAAAGGAAATGTAGAAAATTTTATTGGCATGACACAGGTGCCTACCGGATTGGTTGGTCCGTTATGGATCAATGGATCTCAGGCCGAAGGGGATTTTTATGTGCCACTTGCTACTTCAGAAGGCGCTCTTGTAGCTTCGTATAACCGAGGCGCTCGTGCTACCAGACTTAGCGGAGGAATTACTTCTGTTTGTTTGACTGAATCTGTACAACGTGCTCCAGCATTTCGCTTCAACAATTTACCCGAAGTAGGAATATTTGGTTTCTGGTTGTTGAATCAACTGGATACATTCAAGGAGATTGTAAGTAAGAACAGTCGTTACGCAAAACTCAACGATATAAAAATAAATATGGAAGGCAATCAGGTGCTGGTTATTTTTGAATACAGTACTGGAGATGCTGCCGGACAAAATATGGTGACACTCGCCACCGATGCAGTTTGTAAATTCATCATCGAACATTCTCCAATAAAACCATTGCAGTGGTTTATCGAAAGTAATTATTCGGGAGATAAAAAAGCAACGGCTACTTCTTTCTCTTCTGTAAGAGGAAAAAAAGTAACCGCCGAAGCATTTATAAAAAGAGAAGTTGTTGCCAAAGTTTTAAATTCCACCCCTGAAGATATTGCGCAATACTGGCAAACTTCTTCGGTGGCTGCTGTACAAAGCGGAGCCATAGGAATTCAGGGACATTATGCGAATGGACTTACGGCATTGTTCCTGGCTTGCGGGCAAGACGTAGCATGCGTTACAGAAGCTTATGTGGGAATCACGCGAATGGAAGTGCTCCCGAATAAAGATCTTTATGTTTCAGTTACGTTACCAAGTTTGATTGTAGGAACCGTTGGTGGTGGAACTCGGTTACCAACTCAAAACGAATGTTTGCAAATGATCGGCTGTACAGGAGAAGGAACCGCAAGAAAATTTGCAGAGATTTGTGCAGCTACAGTTCTTGCAGGGGAACTGTCCATTGCCTCTGCTCTCGCCTCAGGTGATTTTTCTAAGGCACATAAATTATTCGGAAGAAAGTCATAGTTTAAAATAGTAGTATGTTAGAAAACGAAAAAGAGCTTCCTTTCTACAGAAGATTTTATCTGTATCAAAAAGAACGTTTCCCTTTTCTGGGCCATGGAGCGTTGATTGCAGCATTTAGTTTTTCTGCTATTTCCTATTCCAGGATTTGCAGAGGTATTCATACTTTTATTGATTGGAATTTATTTTATCTCTGTATCTTCAATACCATCACATTGTTTTTCTTGCTTAGAGTTTTTGATGAATTTAAAGACAAAGACGACGATGCGAAATTTAGAACCTATCTTCCTGTTCCAAGAGGATTGATTTCTTTAAATGAGTTAAAGAAAGTTGGATTTGTTTTTTTTACGTTACAAATACTTGTCAATACTTTTTTTGTACCAACACTCCTTCCCTTATACGCAATGGTGATAGGATATTTGTTGTTGATGGGAAAAGAATTCTTTGTTGTAGAATGGCTGAAAAGGCATCAGTTCTGGTACGTTGTTTCGCATATGCTGATCATTCCTCTTGTAGATGTTTTTGCCAGTGGATTTGATTGGAAAATAGAGAAAGCTAATCCTTCCACCGGATTGTTATTTTTCTTTGCCGTTTCTTTTATGAATGGTATCGTTTTGGAAATCGGACGGAAAATAAAAGCACCAGAAAAAGAAGAAGAGGGAGTTGTGAGTTATAGTGGTTTGTTAGGTGCAAATAAAGCGGCAATCTTTTGGATTGTGTTATTAGCAGTAACACTGGTACTGGCGTTTACTGCAGCCAGCTATTCTGGACAATCGTATATTGAATTATCAACGCTAATTGTACTCTTTGTAATATGTTCCTTGCCAGCTATATGGTTTCTATTTACAAAAAAACAAAAAGCAGGAAAGATGATCGAGATTGCTTCTGCATTATGGACCTTTGGAATGTATTTAATGTTAGGTGGAATACCAATGCTAAAAGAAATTTTTGGTTTTTGATTCGTAGAGACACATTATGATGCGTCTCTACGAATCAAAACCAAAATATATAAAATGAATTATATACTAAAAAGTTCTAAACCAAACACCAATGCATCAATTTCTGATGTAGGAGGGAAAGCCTACCACTTAATACAACTGGTTAGTCTTGGGATGAACGTTCCGGAGTTCAAAGTTATAAATGCAAATTGGTTATCCTCACATCTTACTGAACTAAAAAAAGATAATTTCACAGAACTGCGAAATGAAATAGAATGTTTTGTTTTTCCTCCGGAAATGAAAAACGAGATCCTTTCCAGCTTTCATAAAGAAGATTATTTTTCAGTTCGATCTTCCGGAATAAACGAAGACGGGGCCGACTTTTCTTTTGCCGGGCAATTTGAAACGGTATTATTTGTTGACGCCAACGGACTGGAAAAAGCAATTAAGAAAGTTTGGAGTTCTGCATTCAGTGAACGAATCAGCAACTATTGCAAAAAAAATAATATCGAACATAAAGCAGAGATAGCTATCATCATTCAGCGAATGGTAAACAGCGAAGCCTCTGGCGTCGGGTTTGGAATAAATCCTGTTTCAGGAAACCGAAGTGAA
This sequence comes from Cytophagales bacterium, assembly GCA_025360235.1. Lineage (GTDB taxonomy): Bacteria > Bacteroidota > Bacteroidia > Cytophagales > Cytophagaceae > JANYCO01. The sequence continues at coordinate 2,613 of JANYCO010000189.1, read as the reverse complement.
AAATTGATAAGTGCTGTTTGGGGTGTGGGAGAAGGGCTCGTTTCGGGAGAACTGGATGCGGATACTTATAAAGTAAGTAACGAAGGGAAAATAGAAACAGAAATTTGTACTAAGAAGGAACAGCTTATTTTCGATTCAGTAAATGGAGGATTAAAAAAAGAATCTGTGACTCAGGACAAACAACTTAAAGCGGCGTTGAGTCATGAGCATATCATAGACTTGTCTTTGATCTTAGATAAATTGTATCAGCATTACCACAAATACCAGGATATTGAATTTGCGGTAGAAAATAATCGCCTGTATCTCCTCCAATCACGTGCTATTACTACACTTTCAAAAGTGCCTGATGAGAGTGGCAATCTGATCTTGTGGGATAATAGTAATATTATTGAATCCTATCCCGGATTAACTTCTCCTCTCACGTTTTCATTTATTCTAAAAATGTACGAAGCGGTATACCGTCAGTTTGCGCAACTTATGGGCGTATCGGTAAAGATGATCGATGAAGAGTCTCATATATATGCGAATATGTTAGGATTGATTAATGGACGAGTGTATTATAATTTATTGAGCTGGTACCAAGCCTTAGCTCAATTGCCAGGCTATTCCATCAATGCTCCTTTTATGGAAAAGATGATGGGAGTGAAAGAACGGTTTGAACTGGAGAACCCAATTAAAGAAAATGGTTTCAAAGCCTGGTGGAGAGTTTTAAAAGCTTTCCGCACGATTCTTAAAAATCACAATACTGTTAAAAAGCAGAGAGATGAATTTCTTGACCACTTTGACAAAGTGATGGAGGAATATGATAAAATGGATTTCAGCAAAAGTAGTCCTGAGAAATTGATGAAAGACTATTTGTATTTTGAACAGACTCTGGTAAAAAAATGGAAAGCTCCTTTAGTAAATGATTTCTTCGCGATGATCTATTTCGGAACTTTACAAAAATTGTCTCTCAAATATAAAATCGATACAACAGATACTATTCATAACGACCTTGTTTCCGGTGCTGGCGATATTATTTCTACCGAGCCAATAACACTGGGTCTTGCTATAGCGGATGCCATTAATCTGGATAACTCATGTAAAGAACTATTTCTTCAGAAAAATGAAGCAGAGATTTGGAAATCGCTGAAGGCCGGTAAATTTCCTGAAGTAAAACAGCAAATTGATTCTTATATTAAAAAATGGGGAGACCGCTGTGTTGGTGAATTGAAATTAGAAACGGTTACTTATACCACCAAACCAGAATTATATATCAAAATTCTAAAATCATATATCATTCAGAAACTGGACAGTAAAACTATTCTATCTAATGCAGGGAAAAATACCTTCCGTTTGGATGCAGAAATTAAAGTTGAGAAAGCGTTATCTGGTAAATTTTTCAAAAAACTATTATTCAATTTTGTACTTAAGAAAGCTCGTTATCTAGTGAGCAATAGGGAAAATCTTCGTTTCGAACGCACCCGTGGTTTTGGCATGGTACGAAAGATGTTTATAGAGATGGGAAATAAATTTAGTGCCGAAGGAATTATTGAAAAACCGGAAGATATATTCTATTTAACGCAACAAGAAATTTTTGATTTTATTAAGGGCACTTCTGTCAATGGAAATCTTAAAAATTTAATTCAGCTAAGAAAATCAGAATATACCATTTTCGATAAACAATCTTTGTCTGAGCGGATTCGCACAAAGGGAATGGTATATGTTGGAAATGAGTTTACGGATAAAAATAAATTGGACGCTCTATTAACTGGTGACTTAAAAGGAATTCCATGTTGTGCCGGACAAGTAAAAGCGAAAGTGAGAATAGTAAATCACCCATCAGAAGTGGATAGTTTGAATGGAGATATTCTTGTCACCTCTAGCACAGATCCAGGCTGGGTGACACTGTTTCCGACTTGCTCCGCGATATTGGTAGAGAGAGGAAGTTTGCTAAGTCATTCGGCCATTGTGTCGAGAGAGATGGGGATTCCTTGTATAGTAGGAATTACAGGGCTATTGCAGAATTTGAAAACCGGAGATTTGGTTTTGATAGATGGAGCGACTGGGGTAATTGTGAAGTGTGAGGAGTAAGTAATTTTCGTCACCACATTGTGGCATAACATTTATGTTGTGCCGCTGGTATTCTGGTGTAGTCCAAAAGTACAATGGGAATGTTATGCCACAATGTGGAACAATTAAAAGCATAACGGAATCTGAAAGAGTTAAGGATTTTTAATTTTGGATATTTGCATAGTTGTCAAATTTTATTTTTTCTACTCTTTTGTTTTCCTTAGATAAGTGTCAAGAATGAAACCAGTATTTCCATATTCATGGGTGAAATAAATTTTCACCCATTTCCCACTAATTTTCTCTCCGTTAGCATTGTCAATTTTATTTATAATTTCAGATGTTTCCAAAATCTCTACTTTGTTATTTGGATATAATTTTCCAATTGCGTCACTACTGCAAATTGACGGAGAATAATAAACTTGAATCGGATTTTCACTTTTGACATATTTGAAACTAAGCTTAAAAGAAAGGTCTGTAAATTCTGTGTTTTTAAGATATAATTTCATTGTTGTCCGACTAAATTACGCATAAAAGTTCTATAAGCCATACCGGTTAAAGGTT
>JANYCO010000187.1 GCA_025360235.1 Cytophagales bacterium | reverse complement strand
AGAGTTTCAAAGGAGTAAAGAGAAGGTTTCAAACGATCATAAAGTCGAATAAGGTAGTTTATATTGACGACTATGCGCATCATCCTACGGAAATCGAGGCGTTTCTGAAGTCGGTAAAAAAATTATACGAAGGGAAAAAAGTAACCTGTATTTTCCAACCGCACCTGTACAGTCGCACCAGGGATTTTCTGGATGGTTTTGCAGAAAGCCTTTCTTTGGCGGATAGGTTAATATTGATGGATATTTATCCGGCAAGGGAGCTTCCAATAGAAGGAGTAACATCTAAAGTGGTTTTTGATAAAGTGACCATAAAGGATAAGATCCTCTGCATAAAAAGTGAGTTGATGGCTATTTTGGAAAAGGAAACACCGGAAGTTATCGTTACCGTAGGAGCAGGGGATATTGATACGTTTGTAAAACCATTGAAAGAATTACTTATAAAGAAATTTAATTTGTAGCCATCACCAAGGTTTTACCCTTGGCATTGAAGTTAAACGGTAAACCTTGGTGATGATAAAAAAAATGTTCGAAAAACTAAAAATAAAGAAAGGGATCATATACTCAGTGCTGGGTGGGCTACTCCTTGTCCTTATTGGTTTTTCAGCAAATAAGCAGGGTGAAAAGCGAGTAAAAAAATTGGAGATCGTTATTGATAATTCCGGTAATAATTATTTTGTAGAGGAGCGTAATGTAATAGACCTGATCACTATGAATGGGAGCGATCCAATTGTGGATAAAAAATACCGATATTTAGACCTTAAAGAGGTGGAGATGAGGATCAAATTTTTTAAATTTGTATCTGATGCTCAGGTATCAAAAGATCACAAAGGCAACGTAAAAGTTTTAGTGAAACAAAAAAGACCTATCGCCAGAGTTATATATCCCAATGGCGTCCATGCTTACATTGGGAGCGATGGAACAACTCTCTCTACTTCTCAAAATTTCACTTCAAGGGTTATTATTGTTGATGGGGCTTATGCTTCCAAACTGATGTCCGAGGATTTCCTTAAGACAGAAGAAGGGAAACAGTATTTTGATTTATTGAAAATGGTAGATGAAAATAAATTCTGGAAAGCTCAATTGGCACAAATCACCATTGACCGTTCGGGAGATGTGATCTTGTATCCGCAATTAGGCAAACAGACTATTTATATAGGAAAACCAGAAGACCTGGAAATTAAGTTTAGAAATCTTGGTTTGTTTTACAAAAAGATAGTTCCTGTAAAAGGATGGAACGCTTATCAAACCGTGAACCTGAAATATAAGAATCAATTAATTTGTGAATAATAACACTATGCAGAAAGAAAATAACAGTGATAAACTTGTAGTAGGACTCGATATTGGGACTACAAAGATCTGTGTGATTGTTGGTCGGATGAACGAACACAACAAGCTTGAGATACTAGGTCTTGGCAAGTCTGCGTCTGAAGGAGTGATCCGCGGGATGGTGATGAATATTAATTCTACTGTAGACGCTATTACCAAAGCCATAAAAGAAGCCGAGTTGCAAGCAGGCGTTGATATAAAAGTAGTGAATGTCGGTATTGCAGGACAACATATTAAAAGTTCTGTACACCGCGGAAGCATTATGCGCATGAGCAATGACGACGAAATCTCTCCTGCCGACATTGACCGTTTGACAAATGATATGTACAAAACAGTTATGCCAAATGGAAACGATATTATCCATGTAATGCCTCAATTGTATATTCTGGATTATCAGGAAGGAATTAAAGATCCCGTGGGTATGTCAGGTGTACGTCTGGAAGCGGACTTTCACGTGATCACGGCGCAATCTGATGCAATTAATAAAATTAATAAATGCATCATGAAGGCCGGACTTGAGATCGATAAATTAATTTTGGAACCTATCGCATCAAGTCTTTCTGTGTTGAGCGAAGAAGAAAAAGAAGCGGGAGTTGTGCTAGTTGATATCGGTGGTGGTACTACTGATGTGGCTATTTTCCATGATAATATTATTCGTCATACTGCAGTAATTCCTTTTGGAGGAAATGTGGTGACCAACGACATTCATCAGGGTTGCAGCGTAATGCTTAGGGACGCAGAATTATTGAAAACTAAATTCGGCAAAGCACTTGCCAACGAAGCAAATCAAAACGAATCTGTTTCGATAAGCGGTCTTCGTGGAAGACCTCCAAAAGAAATTTCAACGATCAATCTGGCGCATATCATTCAGGCCAGAATGGAAGAAATTATCGAAATGGTATTTGCTGAAATTGTGAGTTCAGGATATGAAGGTAAACTGGCTGGTGGTATTGTTGTAACTGGTGGTGGCGCGCAGCTTCAAAATATCAAACAATTGTTTGAGTTGATCACTGGAATGGATGTGCGTATCGGTTATCCGAACGAACATTTAGGGAAGAGCAAAGTAGAAGTGGTGAAAAGCCCAATGTACGCTACTGGTGTGGGACTTGTGCTTTCAGGAATTACCTCTATTGACGATAGAGATAATAAGTATCTTGAAATAAACAGAATGAATGAATTGAGAAACGATAAAAAAGCAGAGCCTGTTAAAAAATCACCGAAGACTTTTGATTTAAGTATGAATAAATTTTCAGATAAATTAAAAGGATTTCTTGCAGGAGATATTGACGATAGCTTAGAGTATTAATTTGACTAATTGACTAAACCATTTGCATTATGAATAGTATTTATAAATTCGATATACAAGATTCACACAAATCCATCATCAAGGTGATTGGTGTTGGTGGTGGCGGTAGCAATGCAGTAAATTACATGTATCGCCAAGGGATTCGTGATGTGGAATTTTTGGTTTGTAATACAGACTCACAACACCTTAAAGTGTGTGAGGTTCCCAATAAAATTCAGATCGGGATCAATCTTACAAGAGGGCTTGGAGCCGGAGCACGTCCTGAAAAAGGTCGTGAAGCGGCTTTGGAAAATAAAGAAGACATCCGCGCTATTCTTAGCGATAGCACTAAAATGGTATTTATCACCGCAGGTATGGGCGGTGGTACCGGTACAGGAGCCGCACCAGTAGTGGCAAAGATTGCGCGTGAACTGGATATTCTTACAATAGGTATTGTTACGCTTCCTTTCCGTTGGGAAGGAAATGGTAAAAAAGGCCAGGCTTCGAATGGTATTGCTGAAATGAAAGAATGTTGCGATACGGTTATTGTTATTAATAACGACAAACTTCAGGAGCTTTACGGCAAACTTCAGATCAAAGAAAGTTTTGATAAAGCAAACGATGTATTGCTTACGGCAGCGAAAAGTATTGCAGAGGTTATCACCGTACAGAGTGAGATCAATGTTGACTTTGCAGATGTGGAACGTGTAATGAAAAATTCAGGTGCAGCGGTGATGGGTTCTGCTGTAGGTAGCGGTGAAGGAAGAGCATTGAGAGCAATCGAACAAGCTTTGTATTCTCCGTTGATTGATGGAGGAAATGTTTTCGGAGCTAAAAATATTTTACTTTCTATTGCTTATGGTGACGAAGCAGATTTTACTATGGATGAGTTGACCGAAATTACCGACTATATTACAGAAAAAGTAGGTGATCAGGCAGACGTAATTCCTGGTATAGGCGGAGACTCAGCTTTAGGAGATGCCATTCGTGTAACTATTATCGCTACTGGCTTTGAAGTAGGCCAGGAAATGGGTGGTGTTGATTCTAAAAAATTGATCGACTTGGATTCCAGTAAACAAATTAAAATGTTTGACTTACAAGCTCCGGTTGTTAAAAAATCGGAAATTGTTTATACGTTCGAAAGACCTGAGAAAGTAGAAGAAGTTGAAGAGCCACAAGAAAGACGTAAAATGGTTTTCAATCTTGAAAAAAATCGCTACAAAGAACAGTCTGAATTGTTTGCTGCTAGCGAGCAATCTAATGGTACTCCTGTAGAGACAAGAGAGTATGTGTTTGAATTGAAAAAAGAGGAAACAGTTGCCTCTACAGAGATTAAACCAATAATTGTTTCGGAAGAAAACAAACAGAAATTGGCAGAAAAAGTAGAAGAACGTTATAAAAGAATTGCTGATCTGACCAATATGCAAAATATTGATCCGGAAGAATTTACACATAGGTTGAATGTGCCGGCATACATGAGAAAGAAGATAGATCTTCCTGAAGTTCCACATTCTTCAGAAAAAACAATCTCACGTTTTTCTTTGAACGATGATAATGAAATTTTGGGAAATAATAAATTCCTGCACGATAACGTCGATTAAATGAGTAAACAGGAATAAAAAAATCGTAGAGACGCATTATTATACGTCTCTACGATTTTTTTATTCCTGTTTACTCAGAATTGCTCTACCAGGTGCACCCTCGGCCTCATATAGATTCATCGGCATAAAAATCAATTCATAATTTCCAGGCGAAATTTTTGTAAGGTCTAGACTTTCGATCAGCCAGATTCCTGCGCCTAATAAATGTTGGTGTGTTTCCACTCCAGTTTCAGGACTTCCTACGGACAGGTAATCAATACCCAAACATAATGGTTTTAGTTTCGCCAATAGGATAGCGGCTTTCGGAGAGATTGAAATAAAGTGAGGGTTAAATGGTTTTTCCCACCAATTGGAATCGGAATTTTTTGTTTTGAAAATGATCCGTTCACCTTCTTGAATATTAAGTATTGAGATTTCTTCTGCTGTAATTTCTTTTGGATTTTCTATTGTCACTACACGGCACTGGCCGATAGTAATTTCGGGTTTCCATGTACCCATCGTATCACCTTCTTTTATAAAATGTGCTGGTGCGTCGATGTGGGTGCCTGTATGGACTGAAAGGGTAATTTCAGAAGCTATACAAGGGTTCCCTTCTGCAAAGGAGGCAAACCGACGAAGGCGGAATATTGGGTCGGTGGGCCACATTAATATTTTTTCGGTTACAGGAACAGAAATATCTACCCAGTTTGATTTCATCGGTTATGTTAGTTGTTGGCTTACTCAATTTATTGAAAAATATTGATTATGTAATCAAGAAGTATAATTTTTTTATACTATTTACACTAAAAATTAGTATCTTGTTTTAGGTTCAAAACCCAATTATTCATCATGCTAAATAAAAAAAGTCTCTACCTTATTGGAATGCCTGGTTGTGGTAAAAGCACCTTGGGCAGAAGGTATGCCGAATACAGTGGTTATGCTTTTGCAGATACAGATGAAATAATTATCAAAGAACAAGGCATGACAATTGAACAAATCTACGAGCAAGTTCATGAGGATGGGTTCAGGGTGCATGAGCACGAACTTATTAAACGTTATGTCGATACTAAAGAAACGGTAATTTGCACAGGTGGTGGCTTGCCTTGTTTTCTGGGGAATATCGACATTATGAATAAACAAGGAAAATATTCCAATTATTT
>JANYCO010000307.1 GCA_025360235.1 Cytophagales bacterium | reverse complement strand
CATTTGGCGTTCCGTTTACAACATCAAAACCGTTTACATTTATCAACTGTTGAGGTCCGCCATACCTTTGAGGCATATTTCTAAACTGATTATAAGATCTTATATAACCAGAATACATAAGATTTTTCCATCTTTTATATTGAGTAGCCTTTGTAGAACCAATATTATAGGTTGAAGTTAAATCCCTTTTATAAGCAGGAAGCTTAAGTTTCATTACCGTCGTCTGGGCTGACACAACCTCCAAACTATCTTTCCCTTTGGCATTGGCCGAAATTATGCTTGCGCAGAGGAAAATTAAGGTCAAAAATCTAATTCGCATTTAATAAAGTGTTTAGTATTGTACAAATCAACAAAATGAGCCTGTTATAATTTGCTAATTTCTCTCAAATTGTAATACAATGATTAAATTTATATTATTACTTGTTAAAATTATACGACACGAAGGTAAACTATTTAATTTCTTCGTGCAACTATTTATCAAAAAAAATTACATATAAAATTTTGATAATCAGATAAATACCATTATCTATTTCGTTTAATTACCATTTCTATCCGGAAAAAAACAAACTAAAATTCTAAATGTAAGCTTCTTGTGACTGTTGTGTAATTTGGGTTTTATACACATAACTACCAAATAATAGTAATGAAAAAAACCAATCAATTTATTCACTTTTATAGATTTAGGATTTTGCCTGAACATAAACTAGTTTCTTCGTTAGGAAAAAATCCTCTTCAAAAAAGTTACTTAATTCAAAAACCTTATACTTTTTCCCATACTCTTTCATCTCCTCTTCAATATCCCCCCCTTTTAAATAAAGAATTCCATTGTCCAAGGCATTAAATCCTCCCTTTAAAAACTTATTTTTAACCCATTCATGAAATGGAGCAAACTTGGTCACAGCCCTGCTCACTACAAAATCTACCTGAATATCTACTTGTTCTACTCTGTCATTTAAGGCTTTAACATTTTTTAAATCCAGTGCTTTGGCCACTTCTTCTACCACTTTTATTTTTTTTCCGATAGAATCTACAAGGGTAAATTGACATTCAGGAAACAAGACCGCTAGTGGAATACCTGGAAAGCCACCTCCTGTACCTACATCCAGGATCTCCGTTCCTGATTTAAAGGAACATACCTTTGCTATTCCTAAGGAATGTAGGATGTGTTTCTCATAAAGAGAATCGATATCTTTTCGGGAAATAAGATTTATTTTTTCATTCCATGCTCTGTATTCATCACCCATTTTCTCGAATTGAGTGATTTGCAAAGGAGTTATTGCCGGAAAATATTTCCTTATAAGTTGCACTATAAAAAATTAAATAGCGTCTTTTCTGTTTTTTACCAGATCATACAGCAATTCACGAGCTCTATGCAACTGTGCTTTAACTGTACCCAAAGGCACTTTCATCTCTTCAGCAATTTCTTCGTAGGAGAGCTCCTGAAAATACCTCAACCTAACCAACACTTGGTATTTAGGTGGTAATTTGGTGACAATATTCTGAATGATCTCGATTTTCTCCCCCTTTATTGCCTCTTCCTGAGGATCCGGATTAAAATCTTTAATGTCAATATCTACACTCTCTCCATTATCATCTTTGTAGGTATTGCTTATACTGGTCGTATCCAGTTTCCTTTTGCGTATAAAGTCGATGCAATTATTGGTGGCTATCCTGAACAACCAGGTACTAAAAGTAAAATCGGGATTAAATTTCTTAAGATTTCTGAATGCTTTTGCAAACGCTTCAATAGTAAGGTCTTCCGCATCGTCTACGTTGCGAACCATTTTCAGGATCATGTGGTAAACAGGCTTTTTATACCTTTGCATAAGCTCTGCAAAAGCTTTCTCGTCAGATTGTTTCGCTCGTTCTACAAGCAAAAAATCTTTCTTAGCCTTTTCCGAAAATTCCTTATCTAACTCCATTTAATTTTTTTATATACTACTAAAGAAAGCGTAATTATCAGATTATTAAAAATATATACAACATCTATAGGTAATAGTAACCACCACCATTTGTATTTATCCCCTAATTTCCTTGCAATTAAGGGAAAAATAACCACAAATACCAAACTGCGAATCATTAAAAAAAGGAAAGCAGTGTAATAATCAAACCAGAAAAGGAAGCAGATACTTAGGTAGAACAACCCATGTGAAAGTATTTGTATACCTAAAAGTAGTTTATGCTTCAATTTATACTTCGTCCCAACTGAAAGATGTCTTCTTTTCTGATTGAACCATGAAAAATAACTTTCTTTGGGAAAGGAGACCATTTGAGCTTCTTTCGACAAACAGATTCCAACATTATCTTTATTCGCAACTTCTCTTATAAATAAATCATCATCACCTCCGGTAGTAAATATATGGGAATTAAATCCATTGTTCTTTTCAAAAACGGATTTCTTATACAATAAATTCCTCCCAACTCCCATATAAGGTATTCCCGCCAACGCAAATGAAAAGTATTGCATAGCAGTGTGAAGGGTTTCATACCGAATCAAAAGATTGAGAAAACCCTTTCTGTATTCATAAGGAGAATAACCTAAAACAATTTCTTTCTCCCCTCCCATTGCAGCCACCATTAATACAATCCAGCGGTCAGATGTAGGAATGCAATCAGCATCTGTAAGCAATAATACTTCATTATTAGCTTCATCAATGGCTTTAGTCAGCGCATATTTTTTAGCATTTTCCCCTTCTCTATTTTTTTTTATTTTGATTATTTTAAAACGGTTGTCGTGCGCATATTCATTCCTGAAATAATCAAAACTCCCATCATCAGAGCGGTCGTCAGCAATAATCAGTTCGAAATTTTTATACTGTTGTTTCAGAAGAGCTGGAATCAACCTTTTTAGATTTTCTAGTTCGTTATGTGCACAGACTATAACAGAGACAGATTTTTCATTGCCGTGGTTTGTGTCTTCACAAACCACCTGTTTGTCAGGAGACAAGTCACGAAAATTTACGATCCTTATATAAAAGAAAAGAAAAGAAAACAACTGCAGAGCAGTAGCAACCATTAATATATATAAGACGATCTGCAAAATCAAATTAATAATTCTCTAAGATAACAAAAAAGATCACCGATTATACGAATTAATGGATTTCGCTGATTAAAATAACTTAATTCTTACTAAATTTAATCGAACCTTACCAAAATATTTATATCCGAATTCCTTCCCTTATCATCACTACAAGATATTTTCATTTTCCCTTCTTTTAGTTTTACAAATATTTTTTCATTCGCAAAGGCTTCCTTGTAGAACTGATTGTTGATGTACCAAAATACTTTTTTCACTTCGTTGTGGACATTACACTTCAGCGCTATTTCAGCAGGGTCGTCTTTGTCTACTATATATTCTTTGTTGTTTACAGGAGAAGTAATTTTTGGAGCGTTGGATTCCTGAATACGACTGCATCTATAATTGTGCTCGGGTATCGCCTCAAAGTTTATTCCTTTTGCTGTGTAATAATCGATAAGATCTGCTGATAGATTTGGGTAGAGCTTTTGTTTGTAGCCTCCTTCCGGAAGACACAGATTGCAATAGCTGTAACGAGCATCGGCGGAAACAAAGATAGGTTTCAAATGTTCGCATTTTTCTGCAGAAGAAACATTCGGAATATAATAATCCACTACTGAGTGTTCACAATATTCACCTTGCAGCTTTCCTGATTCCGGACAAACAAATCTGAATTTTAGATCTTCGGGTTTGAAAAACCAATTGTTGGCGGAATTGTAATCGATCGTATTGAAAATCTCAAACAACAAAGGTGTAGCAATATCAGCACCCGTTAAGTCTGGAGCTCCTTCTCCTGAAAAATTTCCAACCCAAACAGCTACCGTATATTTTTTATTATACCCAATACTCCAGGCATCTCTTCTTCCATATGAAGTTCCGGTTTTCCAAGCTATAAGGGGCATGTGATAGGTATTCATATAATTGTTGGGTAAATCCGGGCGGGTAACCTGGGTAAGGATATCAGTAATCATATACGCCGCCATAGGCGTAGTTAGTGCCACTGTGGGTGATTTTTTATCCGATTTCAAATAATGAAGTTGAAACAGTTTTCCTGAATTAGCAAAAGCGGTATACAATCTTGCCATTTCTTCCAATGTTACTCCACATCCACCCAGAATAGCGGATAAACCCAAACCACTTTCTTCCTTGGCTATTTTTTTGAACCCTGCCTTTTTCATTTTTTGAACAAACTTTGGAACAGTTATTTCATTCAACATTTTTACAGCGGGCATGTTCAGTGAAAAAGACAGTGCTTTCTCGATCGTCACTTTTCCATTAAATTTTTTATCAAAATTTTCAGGAGCATAACCATCAAAATCACTTGGTACATCGTTGAGAATTGATTTAGGTGTTACCAACCCTTCGTCAAAACCCATCGCATAAACTAATGGTTTTAGCGCACTCCCAGGTGAACGCACCGCTCTTACCCCATCTACTTGTCCGGCATTTTCTTTGTCCGAAAAATCGGGTGAACCCAGATAAGCCTCCACTTCCATCGTTTGATTATTGATTACAATAACGGCAGCATTATTAATATGCTTTTGTTTAGTGCGCTGAATATAATTGTAACTGATTTGTTCTAACCGTTGCTGAACTGTATTTTTAATACAAGTATGAATAATCGATTCATCTGGATACTGCTGTAAAAGCCGGTTTGCAAGATGCGGGATTTTTTTCGGAGCCTTTAACCGAATCGCCTCCATCGGCTCAGCCATAGCGCTTTCAATGTCAGCTGTCGAAAATAACTTATCTTCTTTAAATCGTTGAAGCCACTTATTTCGTTCTGCTTTTATCTTGTCGTTATTTTTGCCTGGCCTTAAAGATGTAGGGCGATTGGG
>JANYCO010000139.1 GCA_025360235.1 Cytophagales bacterium | reverse complement strand
TGAAAAAAATAATATCCTTTTTACTACTAGTATGTGCTTTATTCGTTACCTCTTCCCTGTATGCGCAAGAATTCGCAACAAAAAAAGGTGATATGATCGTTGACTTTGGTGTTGGCTTCGTAGGTGGTGATTATAATGGCTACCACGGAAATTATGGTGGTACAAACTGGACCTACAGCAGTCCTAATAAAATACAAGTCCCTACTTTATCTGTTTCAGTCCAAAAAGCTTTTTGGGACGACATCACAATAGGAGGACAAGTCGCTTTTAATATTTTTGGCAACAAAGATGATATACAACAAGGCAATGGTTACTATCAACATTCAAAATATTCCCAATCTAACTTGTATTTTCTTGGAAGAGGTGAATACCACTTTAACCGTTTGATTGGATGGGACAAAAAATTTGATCTCTATGCAGGAGTATTAGCGGGTTCAAGAATAAGCTCCTCTCGTGAAACTCAAATTTATAATGGATGGGGAACTGGTCAACCGGGTACCTATAGAAACGATTACGCAAATAAAACATCCACTTCTGTTGGCCCTGATGGAGGAGTATTCGGTGGTATTCGCTATTATTTCAAAGGAAATATGTCCGTCTATGCTGAAGGAGGATTTGGAATCACTGCAATCAGAACGGGCCTTGCTTGGAGGTTATAAGTCCCGTTTTCAATATTAAATAAAAAACAATTTTTTGTTACGCCAATTGTTGGAAAAATTCTAACAATTGGCGTAACTATTATTAATTAATTTTAATGTAATATATTAATAAACAGTATATTATATTAAATATTAAACCTCTGGAAACCGTAGTTATTCTTAAATCAGTCATCTTTTATTAATATCCTTTACTTATTTTTATACTCAGTTTAACAAACCAAAGAGTCATTTATGAAGCCAAGGATAAAATTAAGAGGTGCCGAATATATTGTAAAGATCATAGAACTATTGGGAGCCCGTGATCTTTTCGCTTATCCTGGTGGAGCAATCCTTCCTATCTACGATGCTTTAGCATTCAGCAAACTTAATAGTATTTTGGTGAGACATGAACAAGCCGCCTCTTTTGCCGCTAATGGGTATGGCCGGATCTCCGGAGAACCTGGTTTCTGCCTCGCTACTTCAGGCCCAGGGGCTACCAACTTAGTTACGGGTATCGCCGATGCCTACGCCGACTCTATTCCCATGATTGCCATTACCGGACAGGTAAAACTCGAATTAATCGGTACCGATGCTTTTCAGGAAACAGATATTACAGGAATTTGTATTCCTATTACCAAAAAAACTTATTTAATTACAAGACTGGAAGACTCTGAAAAAATCTTCTGTGATGCTTACCGCATTTGTATGGAAGGTAGACCTGGTCCGGTGTTGATCGACATTCCAAGAAGTGTACAAGGTGAATTCGTAGAGTTGGACGAAGACTGGGAAGCGCAATTCGTAAAACCTGTTCAGAAAAAAGTATTTAATGTAACAGACAAAGATATTGCCGCTGCTGCGGAATTACTTTCTTCTTCTAAGAAAATTTTAGTAATCGCCGGTCATGGAGTGTTGCTTTCCAAAGGATGGGACGAACTAAGAGAATTTATTCATCGCGAAAATGTTCCTGTAGTAACTACCATACTTGGTATAGGTTCTATGGAACACAACGACCCATTGTTTTTTCAATGGTTGGGTATGCACGGCATGAAGTACGCCAATCAAGCAGTACAAGAGGCCGATCTGATTTTCGCAGTAGGTATTCGCTTTGACGACCGTATCACCGGAATTCTTTCTGATTTTGCTCCTAATGCAAAAATCATTCATGCAGATGTAGACAAAAGTGAAAACAGCAAAAACGTAAAAACTGCTGTATTCCTTCACGGTGATGCTAAAAAAGTATTGGCAACACTTCCTGAAACAAAAAATTCTAAAAATCAAAAAGACAGAGCAGAATGGGTGGCGCATCTTAACGAGATGAGAGAAGAATACCCGATCATGCCTCCTGATTATTCTAAATTCAGCGAAGTAGTAGCACTGAAAACATTAGAAGAAATGATGGCTTCTGATGCTATTGTTACCACCGATGTAGGCCAACACCAAATGTGGGCGGCTCAATATTTAGTAAGAATGAAACCAAACCACTTCCTTACTTCCGGCGGACTTGGCTCTATGGGCTTTGGTTTACCTGCCGCAATGGGCGCACAAGCAGCCATGCCTAAAAGTGATGTATGGTGCATCACCGGAGATGGTTCTTTCCAAATGAACTTACAAGAGCTGATCACCTGTGTACAGGAAGGATGGCCAATAAAAATATTAATTCTTGACAATGCTTATCTTGGTATGGTACGTCAGTGGCAGGAACAATTCTACGCAAAAAATTATTCTGGTGTAGAATTGCTGAATCCAAATTTTGTAAAACTTGCCGAAGCCTTTGGAATGGAAGCGATGGTAGCCAACAATTCAGAAGAGTTGAAAACGGCTATCAACAGAGCACATGCTACTCCAAAACCATTTTTAATTCACGCAAAAGTAGTGAAAGAAGAAAACGTTTGGCCAATGGTAGCACCTGGGACTAGCTTGTCTTCTACTATTTATTATCCGAATAAGCCGGTGAAGGAGAAAGTGGTGAAATAAATTTAATTAAGAATTAAAAATTAAG
>JANYCO010000078.1 GCA_025360235.1 Cytophagales bacterium | reverse complement strand
TAATCCCAAAGTAATCCAGGTTGGTAGGTCTGCCAAATGAGTGGCAAGGTCTTTCAGCTTCATACTCTTTACATGGGGTTTCCAATCGGGTTTGTCCACAGGAACCAATGCAAGCATTTTCCGTGTACCAAAATTTTCTTGTTCTAATTCTTTTAGGAACGATTCTATAAATGTTATCATATTCTATTCTTATTTTTTTCAAAATTAAAAACAGCGTATGACAACAGTATGTCAGCAGTAAGATAATTATTTCAACTTTTTTTGAATGGCAGAAGCAATTTCTTTTATCCTGGCTTTTAAATTTTGAGGGCTTATAATTTCAGCATGATCACCAAACATCATGTACCATCGTGCAAAACCTTCTATTGATGCGGTTAAAAATGTCATTTCGATTTTATCGTCAACTTCTTTTTCCGAAACAAATCCATTATAGAATTTTTGTTCCCCAAAATGCTTCATAATACTTTTTTCAACACGCATCACCACTTCCTGCAATTCATGCTTTTCCTTTAAAATTTCATTCACATATTTTTTTAACGGAGGATGTGTTGTGCTATAATACTTCTCTGTGAACTTTACGAAAGATATTCGTTCGACACGAAAAGTACGGTAGTCTTTTCTAAGCAGACAAAATGCAATGAGATACCAATAATTTGACATTAAAAAAATACCAACAGGCTCCAACTCTCGTATTGTATTTTGTTGATTATGATTTGCAAAATAATTTATCCGAAGTATATTTTTTTGTGAAATACCTTTTAAAATAGACTGAATATGATCGTTTGTCTTGTCTCCTCCACGTATATAAGGATTCCCTAACACTTCAATATGGTCATACATGGTTTCCAAATGATCTTTTTCATCATTTCGCAAAACTGATTTAATTTTAAACAAGGCAGATTCATAAATCTTATACGTGGAACTATCTGTTAATTTTGCCACCAATTTTTCTGCTGTTAAAAATGCAAGGGCTTCTTCTTTAGTAAACATCACAGGAGGCAAACGATAGCCTTCCATTAAAGAGTACCCTACACCAGCTTCGCTTATAATAGGCACTCCCGCCTCTTCAAGCGTTTTTATATCTCTGTATGCCGTTCGCAAACTGATTGAAAACCGATCTGCAATATCTTGCCCTTTTACAACCTTTTTTGATTGTAACTGAATAAGAATAGCGGATATGCGATCAATACGGTTCATAAAGAATGAATTTACAATAAAATTTCACTTAAAGAGAGTTAGCAATTAAATAAATTAAGAGAAAATTTGAATTCGAAAAATAAAAAAGTGAAGAGGAACAGTGATCAGTAAACAGGAGTTTATGGAAATTTAACCTTCTTTTCTCCTGTTTACTGTTCCTCTTAACTGTTCACTTACTTCAGATTGTGGGCTGCTTGGCGAAATTTCGAACCAGTTTATGGAGGATTTAAAGCTTCTCTATCAGATAAATGAATAAAATAACTTTAAGTACCTCATGGTATGACCAAGGGTCAATAATAATTCTATTCATTCACTTTGTCATTGCATAAAGCATTTTAGATATTTCCTCCAATGAACTGTAAATATTTTTAGCACTACCTTCAGCTATTTTATTTTCCGAAGACAGAAACTTGACAAGAGAAGCCGTTTCAAAAGCAGAACCCCTTGCAATAACCCAAAAATTGCGTCGGTCTTTAGTACTTATTTTAGCACTACCCTCAGCAATGTTCAGCATAATACTTAGACTCGCACGACCAAGCTGGTTTTTCATATAACCTGGAATAACTTTATTCTGTTTTAAGAATTTATAAATCTCTTGATTTAAAGAAAATGCTTTTTGATAAACAATAAGGGATTCGTAGGACAACATAAAATAGTGACAGTTAAAAAAGTAAAAAATTAAGTAACAGTAACAGAAAACAGTAACAGTGTTTTTGTTAGATTAAACCACTTTTCCCTGTTACTGTTTTCTGTTACTGTTTACTCCCGTTAGGGTTGTGGGCCTGCTTGGCGAATTTTCGAACCAGTTTATGGAAGATTTGAGGTTATTATATGAAATAAAAATAGAAAATGACTTAAAAATACATTTTAGAGAGTGAACCTCACCAGATAATCTGGAACACCTGGTTTTAAAAATGCTTTTATTTTACATTTATAGCCACAAAAAAGAGTGGATGATATCCTATATCATCCACTCTTTTTACTTTTATCGTTTTCGACCTAATGAAATCCAGTAAGTTAGCCCGATTTTCAGTGCCTCCAGACAATCTGGAACACAAACAGAATCCACGACCATTATTTCATTAGAACTATTTTCTTACTAATCATCATTCCTTCTTCTGTAATTATTTTTGCAAAATAAGTTCCGTTTATATAAGAGCTCATATCTATATTTATATAACTATTCGCTTCTTGAGAATTCAGTCGCTTTACAAAAAATTGCTCACCAAGTCCATTATATATAGCAACTGATTCATACCCTTTCCCTTTTAAATTAAAATTCAAATTTCCATTATTGGGTAGAGGATAAATAAAAATATCATTATCAGTTTCTATTTTTTCAGTTTGTATTCCTGTAGACATACTTTTAAACTCTAGTAAATCTGCATAGGGTGATCTCCCATTTAAAGCACCAGTAAAGCTTTTCAGTAAATTAAAGGTACTCATTGAACAACTAAATAAGGGGACATTATTTAG
>JANYCO010000077.1 GCA_025360235.1 Cytophagales bacterium | reverse complement strand
CTTACAAGGAAAAAGAGGCGCTTTTTAAAAGAGATTACCAGGCAAAAGGCATTGATTATAAAAAGCAAACTATTCTGATTCGTGTTTTTAAAAATGAGAAAGAATTAGAGTTATGGGTAAAGAACAGTTTGGCATCCTATTCACTTCTCAAGACCTATACAATTTGTAGCGCCTCAGGAGATCTGGGCCCTAAAAGAAAAACCGGAGACTACCAGGTGCCGGAAGGTTTTTACCACATCGATCGTTTTAATCCTCAAAGTTCTTTTTACCTTTCCCTTGGGTTAAATTATCCAAATGCTTCCGATAAAATTTTAAGTGATAAAAAAAATCCTGGAGGTGATATATTCATTCATGGAAATTGCGTCTCCATTGGTTGTATGGCCATGACGGATGATAAGATTAAAGAAATATATATTGCGGCAGTAGAAGCTAAAAATTCAGGACAGAATAGAATACCTGTTCATATTTATCCCTTTAGAATGAACGAGGAAAATATGAACCAGGCAAATAAAAAATTTAAAGAAGATAAAGCACTGTTATTATTTTGGGAAAATTTAAAAACAGGTTATGATCTTTTTGAAAAAAGGAAACAATTGCCATCAGTATCAGTTAATAGTAAAGGCAACTATGTATTTAAGTAATAATAATGGAGGAAGCTTTAGAACGGTATAAAGAAGTGTTTTGGGATGGGTTTCATCGTCCAAAATTACTTTCAGATAAATTTTCCGCTATCTGGAAAAATCTGGAACCTGTTAACGAGCAGCTCAGCGGCCCTTTGTTTGCTGTTTATGAAAAGGGGCATTGCGATTATTTTTTTCTTGATAAAAATCGTTTTCCATGGATGAATATTCCGGAAGATTTTATGCAGTGGTGTACCGATAGAATTGAAAAATACAAAGAAACAGTAGAATTGGAATTATCAACAAACAATGAGGAGGCACACGATAAGGAAGTGCTGTTGTTTCAGGTAGATATAAAAATGGAATTGGCCGATATTGCTTATGAAATACAGTGTCAGCGACTACTTCAACATTAAATATGCCTAACAATTTTTAATTTATTTTTTATTTTTTTTAATAACACTTGTTTTACTGCTTTTTTATTCAAATATTTAAATAACCTTACAATCGCCCTGTTCGTTAACTTTTAAATTAAAACTAAATTACCATGGAACATTATGATATTATTATAATTGGCACTGGTGCTGGCGGTGGTACGCTTTTGCACAAATTAAAAGACAGTGGAAAGAAAATTTTAGTTTTGGAAAGGGGTAAATTCCTGCCACGTGAAAAAGAGAACTGGGATACCGAAGCTGTTTTTTTAAAAGAAAGATACCATACACATGAAGTATGGAAAACAGAGGGGAGTAAAGACCTGCATCCCGGAACAGGCTACTGGGTGGGAGGAAATACAAAAGTATATGGAGCAGCATTATTTCGTTTAAGAGAACGCGATTTTGAAACTTTGCAACATGCAGGTGGCGTTTCTCCTGAATGGCCAGTGAAATACAAAGATTTTGAAAAATATTATACAGAAGCAGAGAAGCTTTATCATGTACATGGAAAGTCAGGCATAGACCCAACGGAACCTTATCGTAGTGAAGAATATCCAAATGCTCCGGTGAGCCATGAGCCAAGAATTCAAGAGATTCATGATGAGCTAGTAAAAATGGGACACAAACCTTTTTATGTTCCTCTTGGTGTAAAATTGAATGAGAAAGATCCTCTTACTAGTGCTTGTATTCGTTGCGATACATGTGATGGTTTCCCCTGTTTGATTCATGCTAAAGCAGATTCAGATGTGGATGCAGTTCGTCCTTCGCTTTCCAATTCAAACATCACATTACTTACAGAAGCTAAAGTAACGCGTTTACTTACCAATGGATCAGGAAATGAAATTACGAGTGTTGAGGTAGAATATCAGGGAAGTCTTGTTCAGTTTAAAGGAGATGTAGTTATTGTTGCTGCCGGTGCAGTCAATTCAGCAGTGTTATTGCTGAAGTCTGCCAACGATAAACACCCAAAAGGTTTGGCGAACACGTCTGATCAATTGGGGAGGAATTTTATGAAACACCAAAATGCTGCAATGTTGGGTATTTCAAATAAAAAAAATCTTACCAAGTTTCAGAAAACGATGGCCGTAAATGATTTTTATTTTGGAGAAAAAGATTTTCAATTTCCAATGGGCCATGTGCAGTTGTTAGGAAAAGCAAATAAACTTATGCTGGCAGGAGATGCACCAGGATTTACTCCGGAAATGGTATTAGAGGAAATGGCAGAACACTCAGTAGATTGGTGGATGACAGGAGAAGACTTGCCGGCTCCGGAAAACAGAGTACAGTTTATCAACGGACAAATTCATCTGGACTATACCGATAATAATACAAAAGGATTTGATCGGTTAATAAAAAAGTGGTCAGACATTATGGAAACGATTGATGATGGTCATAGTTTTATGCCGCACCATTTATATTTAAGAAAGAAAATTCCTCTTCAAGGAATAGCTCACCAATGCGGCACGGCAAGGTTTGGAACCGATAAGAAAAATTCTGTATTGGATCCTTTTTGCAAAACGCATGAGATCGAAAATTTATACATTGTAGATGGTAGTTTCTTTCCTTCAAGTGGAGCGGTAAACCCTTCGCTTACTATTATGGCGAATGCGTTGAGAGTTGGGGAACATTTGTTGGAGAAATTTAAATAGAGATATTAGACGTTCGACATTAGAAAATATAAAACAGTCTAATGTCGAACATCTTAAAAATGGAGAAATTTAAACTATACCTCTGCGAAGCACTAGGCCTTGGCGTGTTCATGTTTTCGGCAGGTTTTTTCTGTGTTCTTATTGATCATCCTGATTTTCCGGTAAGAGAAAGTATCCCTTCTGACTTGTTCCGACGTTTTCTTATAGGATTATCTATGGGACTTACAGCTTTGTTTATAATTCATTCACCATTTGGGAAAAAATCCGGA
>JANYCO010000018.1 GCA_025360235.1 Cytophagales bacterium | reverse complement strand
GTCATTGGTTTCCGCACGTGTAGGACGAGGATTGGTAATCATACTCTCCAACATCTGTGTGGCTACGATAACCGGTTTACCAGCCTTGTTGCATTTGTTTACAATCATCTTCTGAAGCATCGGAACATCTTCCATCAGCATTTCTACCCCCAGGTCACCACGGGCTACCATGATGGCATCGGTTTCAGCAATAATGGCATCTATATTATCAATAGCTTCCGGCTTTTCGATTTTCGCTACCACTTTTATGTCTTTGCCTGAATCTGAAATTATTTTTTTAATATCTCTCATATCTTCTGCTCTGCGCACAAAAGAAAGAGCAATCCAATCAAGATCGTTTGCGATACCAAAAACTAAATCTTCCCTGTCTTTAACAGTAAGAGATGGTTCAGATACATTTGTATCAGGAAGGTTAATTCCTTTTTTAGATTTTAGAATTCCACCGTATTTAACTTCGCAGGTAACTTCGTCTTTTGCTTTGCCTACTACTTTCAACTCTATCTTACCATCGTCTATTAATACAGTGTCGCCTACATTAAGATCGGCAGTAAGAGCTCCGTATGAACTACTGATACGGTCTTTAGTTCCAATAATTTTTTCTTTTTGGATAACGATTTTAGCACCTGGAACCAATTCTACTCCATTGTTTTCAACTTCGTCTGTTCTGATTTTAGGACCTTGTAAATCCTGAAGTAAGGCTAGGTTTGCACCTTTCTCTTCGTTCAGTTCTCTTACATATTTTATAACCTGTGCATGTCCCTCGTGAGATCCGTGCGAGAAATTAAGTCTGAATACATTTGCTCCTGCCTGTGCCAATTGCCACAATTTTTCTTTTGTATTGGATGCCGGCCCCACCGTAGCAATAATCTTTGTTTTCTTTGTTTGCTCCATTTTTAAAAAATTAAATTGTCTTTTGATTTCAAATTTTCTGTTTCTATTTCCTTTATATATTCAATACCACTTATCTTTTTGATCTCTTCTATTATAGAAAGGGCATTTAAATCCTTGTTTTCGTTCTGTAACCGAATGAAATAATCGTATTCTTTCAGTTCAGGTACCAAATAAGGGCTGGCAATATTAATAAATTCGCATGATTTATTCTTAATAAGTAGAAAATTACTGTACTCAGTGTTATAAACATAATTTATAATGACCAGTTTACCTTCTTTTAAGAAGTCAATGTTGACATCTTCTTCTTTTTTCAGGTCGATTCTGAGCTGATTGTTAATACACCAAGCCAATTTATGCCCCTTTAAAGAAGTAATCAAGCCGATTACTTCGAAATCGAAGTCATATTCTATAAGTAGTTTAGTGGCCTTCATTAAAGGTAAATAGAGCGTTTTATATGACGATTGTTATATTTTCAGCACCCAAATATAGAATTAATACAATAGATTATGAAATTTATAATAGTAAATGGGGAAATTTATTAAAAAAAATAGTTGACAATAATAAATATAATACATTCCTTTGCATCCGTGTTTTACTAAAATCAAATAAAATGTCAGAAATAGCACAAAAAGTTAAGAGTATTATTGTTGACAAACTCGGAGTAGAAGAGTCAGAAGTCACTGCAGAAGCTAGTTTCACAAATGATCTGGGTGCAGACTCTTTGGATACAGTTGAGTTGATAATGGAATTCGAAAAAGAGTTCAACATTTCAATTCCTGATGAGCAAGCAGAAAACATCCAAACTGTTGGCCAGGCTGTTGCTTACCTGGAGCAAAACGTAAAATAATTTACTTTTTACTTCCCAAAATTCTTTTATGAATTTAAAAAGAGTTGTTGTAACGGGACTAGGCGCACTTACACCTATAGGTAATACCCTTCCAGAGTACTGGAATGGTTTGTCTAAAGGCGTAAGTGGGGCTGGTCTGATTACCAAATTTGATCCTTCAAAACACAAAACCCGTTTTGCTTGCGAACTAAAGGGCTTTAACGTCGAAAATTTTATCGACAGGAAAGAATCCCGAAAAATGGACCCTTTCACACAATACGCTGTAGTGTGTGCTGAGGAGGCTATTAAAGATGCTAAAGTAGATTCTACTATACAAGATCCTGACCGCATAGGTGTAATATGGGGCGCAGGAATAGGTGGTTTAAGGACTTTTCATGATGAAATTTCCGCTTTCGCTAAAGGCGATGGGACCCCAAGATTCAATCCTTTCTTTATCCCTAAAATGATTGTGGACATTAGCGCAGGCTATATTTCCATCAGAAATGGGTTTAGAGGACCTAATTTCGCTACAGTTTCCGCTTGTGCTTCTTCCAGTAATGCGCTGGTAGACGCTTTTAACTATATACGGTTAGGAAAGGCTGATATTATTGTAGCAGGAGGTTCTGAAGCAGCTATTGTTGAATCTGGTATCGGAGGCTTCAATGCATGCAAAGCACTTTCTGAAAGAAATGATGATCCTGCTACCGCTTCAAGACCATTTGACAAGGATCGTGATGGTTTTGTAATGGGCGAAGGGGCTGGAGCACTTATTCTTGAAGAATACGAACATGCTAAGAAAAGAGGTGCTAAAATCTACGCTGAAGTCGTAGGTGGCGGACTTTCTTCTGATGCTTATCACCTTACCGCTCCACATCCGGAAGGATTGGGTGCTAGAAATGTGATGATCAATGCACTATCCGATTGCAATTTAACAATTGAAGATATAGATTATATAAATGTGCACGGTACTTCAACTCCTCTTGGAGATGTGGCGGAATTAAGCGCCATAAAAGCAGTATTCGGGGAGCACGCTTATAAAGTAAACATTAGTTCTACTAAATCCATGACAGGTCACCTGTTGGGTGCTGCAGGAGCAATAGAAGCAATCGCTTCAGTGTTGGCTATTAAGAACAGCCTTATTCCTCCTACCATCAACCACCAGACTGCTGATGAGCAAATCGATCCTAGATTTAATTTGACCCTTAATAAGGCTCAGGTAAGAGAGGTTAAAGTCGCGATGAGCAATACATTCGGATTTGGCGGACATAATGCTTCCATAGTATTTAGAAAAATAGACTAATTAGTTAGATGTCTTTGCTCAAAAGATTTCTACTAAACTTTCAGTCAAACGACGAAAAACAATTTTATCACACTATTTCACGTATTACTGGGTTAACGCCCGGTAATACTAGTTTATACCGACTTGCTACAAGTCATTCTTCCGTGGCAAAAGAAAATGCATCGGGTACAAAAAATTCTTACGAACGTCTTGAATACCTTGG
>JANYCO010000730.1 GCA_025360235.1 Cytophagales bacterium | reverse complement strand
ATTACAGCCTTATGTAAACCCAACTAGTACTACTACTTATTATTTAACCGTAAAAGATATAGGTAATAAAGTACCGTGTATAGCAGAGTTAATAGATAGTGTTACTGTAGTAGTAAAACCTAAAAGTAGTATAAATGTATCAGCAAATGCAGATACTACTATCTGTAAAGGAGATACGATTACACTACGTGCTCATTGTGGTAATTGCCCAATAGATGCCCTGTATAATTGGAGCCCTATAAGTGGTTTGCAAAACCCAAATAATGCTGTTACTTTAGCTGAACCTGTTGCTCCTACTACTTATGTGGTAAGTATAGCTACTTATGCTTCTGATTGTATTAATCCAAGTGGTGCTCAAGTAAAAATAAGTTTCTTACCGGATGCACAATGCAACCCAGATACTAATAAAGTAAAACCAACTAATCTTATTATTCCTACCTACCTAACACAGGGGCAAAACTGGAACATCCAAAACCTACCAGCCAATACATCTGCAAATCTATATAATGCCATTGGTCAGCTCATCTTTACTTCTGATAATTTTATAAAAGAACAAAGCTATTTGATATTGGCACAAGGCATGTATTTCTATCATCTAAAAACTATGGATGGGGTAGCGTATAAAGGAAAGGTGGTGGTGGTAAAGTGATTGCGGCATACACCGCAATGACAAACAATGTAGGGACTGGGCTTGCCCCTGTCCTCCCCCACCATAGAATTGGATAATGATTATGGAAATGCCACTTTAGTCATTTATGATATATCAGGACAAAAAATAAAGGAACAATCTATTGGTAATGCTGTTGGTAATCTATATTTAGATGTAAGGTATTTAAGTGCCGGGTTCTATTATGTAAAAATTATTAATAATGACGAAGTGCTATGCGCTGATAAACTTATTATCAGGAAATAATTTTAACAAGAGAGGCAAATTAATTTGCCTCTCCTTTTTTTTATTTACTGAGCTTGCCATGTCTCAAACCAATATAATTATCAATGGAAGTTTAGAGCCTTTACATGATAGTATTATTGATATATGGGATCATAATCAACCCGATATATTAAATTATGCGTATGGGAAGCATTGGTTTCAGTATTCCCCTACAGTTGATTTGTATTGTACTTGTTTTACTGATAGCCAGTATTCTAATTATATAGCGAGTTGGCCCGGATTTCAAAGTGCTAAAGACGGGAAAGGTTATATAGGAGAACTTCTTTCATTTCAATCTAACCTTAACATTGGAAGTGAAAGGGAGTACTTTGGATATAGCTTTGGTTATGCTTTAGATACCAATGCTTTATATTTTGTACAGTTTTCTTTTAATCTCGCAAATGCTTCTCCGCAAGCAGTTACCCGTATCGGTCTTAAATTATTACCCGATAGCTTTTCCTTCCAGCCCCAATATCATTATTATACCATCCCTTCCATTTATGCTGATACCAATATTTGTTATATAGATACTTTAAACTGGATAGATTGTAAAGGAGCTTATAAAGCAAACGGAACTGAAAGATATTTTATGGTGGGAAACTTTTACCCGGACAGTCTTTCGGGTTTGCAACAAGTGGAGCCTCCTTATCCAATATCACCGAGTTCAATATATTTTTCAGATTATTATTTTGATGACTTCAGGATGTATAAGCTCAAGCCTTACCTGGGCAATGATACTATATTATGTTTGCCACCCAATGGCTATGTTTTACAAGCTCATGAGGGCTTTACAAGCTACTTATGGAGTACTGGAGATACGACAGCAGGCATTACCATTACTCAAAGCGGCAGTTACTGGTGTACGGGAAGCTACGAAGGGGTGAACGTGAGCGATACTATTAATATTACTTTTTACAACTCGCCCAGCCTGGATTTGCAAAACAATATACTACATATTGCAGACGGGCAAATACAGATAACAGCTAATACGGGTTACGCTTCTTATAAATGGAATACTGGAGCTGAAACAAATTCTGTTATAGTTACAGAGCCTGGCCTATATATAGTTACAGCTACTACAGCAGACGGATGTATTATGTCGGACAGTATTAGTGTGAGTAACGAGATGTTATTGCTGCAAATCCCATCCTTATTGCAGTCAGGCGAAAGCCTCCTAATACATAACCTCCCTGCAAACAGTTCCTTATTTATCTATGATGCCATTGGACAGATTGTTTATAAAACAGGTAACTATCAAAATAACTGGTATCCTGTATGGGCTAATGCCATGTACTATATTCATTTAAAGACCGATAAAAGAGAGTATTATGGGAAGCTGGAGGTGGTGAAATAGGTTGATTGTGTTTGTCTCTGCAAAAAATAACTGCAACTGTCAGTACAAAAAGTGGGATAGTGTAATACTATCTGCTTTTTTGTTAATGCTACACCTATAAATCCGTTATTGTCTTATTTTATCGTAAATTTGCGAACAATTTAATTTATTGATGAAGAAACAACTATCCATATTTGTTATTATGTTATTGTCTGCAATGCAGGCTATGGCACAGCAATATGGTAATTTAGTACTTAATCCAGGTTTTGAGCAATGTGATTCCTTTAACGCAGGAGACCCTACCAAATATTATGTTCCTAAAAAGTTAGAGGCTCCTTTAGGAGGGGGATCACCTGATTATCTCACTCAATTTTACCAAGGGACTCAATATGATGGTTTTGTTAGTGTCCCTTATAACAATAATGGTTCTAAATATGCAAGAACAGGTATTGCAATGGGTGGGGCTGTTTTAAGAGTAACTGAAACATTTCTATACCCTATTGAAGATAAAGAATTTTGGGAAGGGCATTTAACCAAAAAATTAGATGCTGGTAAGAAATATATAGCTGGTTTTTATTTTTCACTATCTCAAAAAAGTTGGATTGGGGTCAATCGAATAGGGATGCTATTTTCAGATACCACTAGAACTTATGTTATAGATTGGCCAACACAATTATATTTGCCTCTTAAACCCGATGTGTATATGGATACAACAAAATGTTATACTGATACTACTAATTGGACAAAATTAGAAGGTATTTATACAGCCAGAGGTAATGATATTTCTTTTGTTGTAGGTAATTTTTATTCGGACAGCAATACAACCCGGCAAATTATACTACCAGTTTCTCCTTTTAATCCAGAAGGTTTTGCCTACTATTACTTTGATGATTTTTTTGTATATCCATTATTGCCTTATCTGGGTAATGATACATTAGTATGTGGGAGTGGTTCTTTAACTCTTACCTGCCATAATGGTT
>JANYCO010000721.1 GCA_025360235.1 Cytophagales bacterium | reverse complement strand
CAAATCTGTTCCAAAAAGTTTATGTACACTTTTAAGCACTTCTTCCAAGGGTTTTGAAGATTCTTCACCTGTAGTGTATACAGAAATCTCCTTTAATATCGAAACCCTTTCGCTGGAACCAGCTGCAAGTTTCAGTTTTTTCTCATCAATAGTTTCCAGTATTACACCATTTCTTGTAGGTTTCAGAATTCTGAACAACCCACCTTTTCCTGATACCGAAGCGATTTCTTTAAGTAACTCCATTATGCGATTTATGATTAGACTTTATAATTTAAACTTAACAGGGATATTAGCATCCACTTTAAAACCAGGAGCTGTAAACTTAAGAAGTTTAACCACTCTTAACGCCTCTGCTCCGCAACCGCCACCAACATTAGTAACTACCGAAGCCATTGCAATAGAACCATTGGGTGCAATTTGCAAATGAATGATACACTCTCCCTGAATTCTGTTATTCTTTGCCATTAATGGATATCTCACATTTTCTTTTATAAATGCATACATAGCATCCTGACCACCCTGATAATACTGAGCTGCTGCAATTGATTTTGTAGGGGCCTCAATCTGTGCCTTCAATTCCATAGAAACCATAAGGCCTAACAAAGCTACAAGGATAAATATTACTTTTTTCATAGTTATATGTTTAAGTGTGCAATGATAATTTAAAATTCAATAAACTCAAATATTTTTATTCGCTTTAAAAGAATAATTCACTTCTGAAATATATTCCAATATATCTTCTTTGCCAATACCTTTCTCAGCTGAAGTTACAAAAATGGGTGGTAATTCGTCCCAGGTTTTATATAATTCATTGGTAAATTTAGCAATAGTTGTACCAGTTTTATTACGCGTTTGCTTATCTGCCTTCGTAAAAACCAAGGAAAAAGGGATTTCCTGCTCACCTACCCATTGAATGAATTCAATATCTATTGGCTGAGGGTCTAATCTGGAGTCTATAAGTACAAAAACCAACTGCAATTGTTCACGATACAGCATATATTCCATATTCATGATATCCCATTTGGACTTTTCCGTTTTACTTACCCGTGCCCATCCGTATCCAGGTAAATCCACCATATTCCATTCATCGTTTATATTAAAAAAATTAATGGTTTGGGTTTTCCCTGGTGTAGAAGATATCTTTGCCAACTTATTGTTATTGGTCAACAGGTTTATTAAAGAAGATTTTCCAACATTGGATCTGCCTATAAACGCAAATTCAGGCGTATTTTTAGGAGGGCAATTTTTATAATTGTCGTAACTACTAATAAAAACGGCTTTCTTGACTTGCATCCTTCTAATTTCTTTATTATTTCAATTTACAAAAGTAGGGAAATTACCCCAACTTTCTACTATTTATCGATGGGATTATACACTAAATCGATGTTTAGAAGGCTCCAAATTTGACATTGCATAATTTTTTGGTAACTTTGTGAAAACGGTTGGGAAAAGGCCGTTTTTTTTATTGTAAAAAGTAGATAAAATTGTTGCTATGAGCACATTATCATATTATACCGAAGAAGGTCTTAAGAAGCTAAAAGATGAGCTTCACTCCCTTAAAACCAAGGGCCGATCAGACATGGCTAAACAAATAGCCGAAGCTCGTGACAAAGGTGACTTGAGTGAAAATGCTGAATACGATGCCGCCAAAGATGCTCAGGGATTGTTAGAAATGAAAATTTCAAAACTTGAAAATTTGGTAGCCAATGCTCGTCTGGCGGATACTTCCAATATGGATACCTCTATTATTAATGTATTATCAAAAGCAAAGCTGAAAAATAAAAAAAACAATGCTATTGTAGAATACATGTTTGTGGCGGAAGAAGAGGCTGATTTGAAAACCGGAAAAATTTCTGTAAAATCTCCAATAGGAAAAGGATTAATGGGAAAGAAAGTAGGCGACGTAGCCATAATTGAAGTGCCTGCCGGTAAGATAGAGCTGGAAGTGCTGGAAGTGCATTTTTAATTCTTAATTGAATTTAAGATGTCAACAATTTTCACAAAGATTATAAACGGAGAAATCCCTTGTTACAAAATAGCAGAGGACGAAAATTTTCTGGCTTTTTTAGATATTTCTCCTTTAGCAATCGGCCATACGCTAGTCATTCCTAAGAAAGAGATTGATTACATTTTTAATGTGGAAGATCAATTATTCATGGGTCTACACCTATTTAGCAAAAAAGTAGCGAAAGCTATTGAGAAAGCTATTCCATGCAAAAGGATTGGTGTGGCTGTGATTGGACTTGAAGTTCCTCATGCACACATTCATCTTATTCCATTACAAACCGTTCATGATATAAATTTTTCACGGGAAAAAATGATTGTTTCTAAAGAGGTGCTGACTGAAACTGCCCATAAAATAGTAGCTAAGTTCATATAATTTTTTCCTATTCCTTGCCAGATCTAAACAGATTGCTTTTTTGGGTTTTTCTTTTTATGTTACATTACTAATAACTTATTAAGATGGAAAAAAGAAAAGCTATACTAGGGTTTAAAGACTCAGAAATTCCTCCACGAAGTTCAAATATGGATCTTGACCTCATCAGATCTATGGCAGAAGCATCTGATGAACTCCTTCAGGAAATAATACGCTCTATGATTATAGAGCACAAAGACTTTATCACTACAGGTGGAGACACAGGGCAGTTTGAAGGTCTTGAAGCTGCTGGAATGCCCATGAACATATTTATGGGAAGTGCTTCCAGGGGAACTCAGTTTGATGCTAACATGAAAAAAATTGGCAAGTTGTCTGACTTGAGTGAGGCCAACCTTACTTTATCTAATTTTTCGGGATCTCTTTGTGAAGAAGTAAATTTTAGCAAAACTATTCTTAACAAAGCTATGTTTACGGACGCATTTTTTAAAGATTCAAATTTTGAAGGGTCTACTTGTCATGGTACCGATTTTACAAACAGCGATCTCCGTTATGCCAATTTCAGAAACGCAGACCTTACCAATGCTGATTTTGAAATAGCCAATTGTGAGTTTGCTGATTTTACAGGTGCAAAACTTGATGGTGCCAGTTTTAAAGGTACTAACCTTGAAAATATTAAAAGATAAAAACATTCAAGTTAATTCATATGTCGGTCTGGGAAACAATTGATAAAGCAAAACAAGAGGAAATAAAAAACTCAATACTTGTTCAAGTGGAAGATCTTGTAGAAGATGCTGCTGACGAGATTGAAGAAGATAATATAGAGGAGATTGGCGAAAATATTTGGGATATGTATATCTGTGGAGGAGTTGAGACAGATATCGAAGCTTTGGGATTTAAAAGCGATTACACCGATGAGTCTGATTTTTCAAAGATCTGGGATATATTGCACGAATACTACTGGGAAGTATACGAACAGGAAGTTGACAAACTTTTTGAATAAATTAATTCCAATAATCCATTGGGCATAAAACACGTTTTTGTTTTATAGAAAACCCTGCAAAATTTATCCCTAAAATAACTTCATGACTACCCCAGCTGGACACCCTCAATTTTGAAGTAGTCATGTCATAAGAATATCCAAAATCAAA
>JANYCO010000678.1 GCA_025360235.1 Cytophagales bacterium | reverse complement strand
GTTAAGTAACCCTACCACCTTAAGGGCTGCCATTCCAATTACTACCGGCGCCTATATTAATCATACCAAATTGGCGGATACCAATGGAAATGGATCATTTACAATTAGCGCAACGATAATAGACAATATTAATGTAGCTGGTGCCCTACTCAATTACACTGTAAATAATATAGCACAAAACCCTCTTACCCCTTCTGTATCGGGGACTGGATATACTTTTACAATACCAGAGCAATCTTCATCCGGCAGTATAACTTACTCCATAAAAGCCATTGATTCTTACGGTCAAATAAGTTATTTACCTGCACATAAAGACAGTGTATATACATTTAGGTATGGAACAGCGACGAATATTATTTCGGCTGATGTATATGCAGACCAACAAATTAAACTATATCCAAACCCTCTTAACAATGAACTTAATTTAGAGTTTGTTTCCTCACCAGTTGAGTTTGAAAGCTACAGGATTTTTGACATGCAAACCAATGAGGTAGTAAAAGGTTTTATTGGCAATACTAAAAAAGTGATTATAAATACATCGGGGTTCATTAAAGGAGTTTATGTACTTAGCGTTGTTAAATTTAATGGTGAAATATTGAATTATAAATTTATTAAATAACATTTCGGACACCACACTTTAATGCGGATTGAATTTCAAGTCTCCCTTTTGTCAGAGATTTAGAAGGGACATGTTGGTATACCAAATACCTTTTCTCCCTTGGTTGGTGCCCCACCAGATTTAACTACTATGCAACACAGGATTATCCGAAAGTACCTAAATCCTTTCTCAACACTTAGAAAGTGATTTTCTATTGTTTTGGAAGTGTAAAATTAAATAAAGAAACCAAGTCTATTTTTAGTTACCTTGCAAAAAAAAATAAACAATAAAAATTAATTAAATTAAAATTATTGTACCCTGGTAACATGAACCGACCTTTTAAACCTGTTTACCATTATTTCCGCATTTGTAGTTTAGTAGCTTTATTTGGACTAACGAATTTTGCCTATTCGCAATCTACCTACAATGCATACGAAGCACCTACCGATCCGATTGTTGATGGTATAGGAAATGAAGCTATTTGGACTGCTGCCACCTGGAAGGCGATTGATCAAACCTGGATCGGTACTGCACCTTCTGCATCCGATTTTCAAGGGAAATATAAAGTGTGCTGGAGAGGATCAAAAATATTTATACTTGCCGAAATTACAGACAATGTATTATACGATGGTCATAGTAATCCATTGGTGCAATGGTACGACGACGATTGTATAGAAATCTTTATTGATGAAGACAATTCAAATGGAAATCACCAATGTAACTATAACGCCTTTGCCTACCACGTGGCCATCAACGGAGATGTTGTTGACCTTGGATTGGATTGTAATCCTCATTTATACAACAGCAATGTTTCCAGTGCAAGAACAGTAAGTGGAACTACCTATACTTGGGAACTTGCCATGACCGTATACGGAAGTGCTTATCTGGATGCCGGACCAAATACACCTGTTATCCTCTCGAATGGTAAAGTTTCCGGATTTTCGTTAGCGTACTGTGATAACGATGGAAGCCCTACAAGAGAAAATTTTATGGGAAGCGAGGTAATGCCCGCAGGACATAATAACGACAACTACATCACAGCAGATTATTTTGGAGATCTTGATCTGCTGGGGCCCAATCCTACTTTAGGAATTCAGGAAGGTGAGGTTTCCGCCCATTCTTCAAATGGACATATTTCAGTTAATCTCTTTGAAAACAGCAGCGATTATACCGTTTCAATACTTGATCTTTCAGGAAAATGTTATGTCCTGAATTCCTTTCATGGAACCCGGTATTTATCGGATCTGCAATTTTCTCCAGGTGTTTATATAATAAGAATAGAGACGGAGAAAAGTTATCTGACAAGAAAGGTTGTGATATATTAAAGTTAATAGCCATCGTTTCAGTTGCGTAGGAGTTTGCTTGGAAAAAATGATACGCTATCAAAAGAAGTATGAAGTTCAGCAAAAAAATATTAAAATTAATTCTACTTTTTAGTTTGATCATTATACTATTTCCTAGTTGTAAAAAGGACAAACCCATTTCAAAAAATACCTCCTATTACAAACCAAAAGTAGGAGATAGTTTTGAATGGAGGCTGGACAGTATTGAACAAAAAGAAGTTGCCAATTATAATTGTAAAATTATAGACATCGATGCTTTTTCAGCAACCAAAGAATTAGTGGATGCCTTTCATGCCAAGGGGATTAAGGTCATTGCATA
>JANYCO010000656.1 GCA_025360235.1 Cytophagales bacterium | reverse complement strand
TAAATGAAGAAATCAAAACCGCAATAAAAGAACTAAAACAATTGCAAGAAATAATCTTTGCTTTTGATAATGACGATGCAGGAAACAAAGCAGTGGAAAAATACAGCAATGAGTTTAAAGAAATTTTACCAAACATTATTTTATCAAAACTGGTTCTTCCTGAAGGGGAAGATATAAACAGCACAAGCTTAGCACATCAAAGCGAAATATTTACTCATCTTTTAGAAACAAGATTATTTTTTTCAACTGAGCAGGGAGCCCCTGCTGGCAATAATTTTTCAGTTGAAAAAGAAAATATACCATCAGGAAAAATAAAAAATACAATCAATGAAACATCAGTAAAATTAAATAGTACAGAGCCAATAAAACAAAGCGGATTGGACACAAAAAATCCTTACAAGATTATTTATCAAACTCTTTCGGCCACTTATTACATACAAGGGGGAGTAGACAAACAACTCAACCGGATGCAAATAACCTTAGTAACAGAAAATAAAGACCATTACAAAAGTCGTAACAGGGTTGATTTATATGATGATAAACAAGTAGAAAGGATATGTAAAGAAGTAGCAGAAAAATTGAATGTAAGAAAGGATCTCTTAGAAGCAGATATGTATAAGCTCACCGACTTGTTAGATCATTACCGGGATGCGGAATTATTAAATAACAAAGATTCCGAAGCACCTAAAAACGAACAATATCCACTTACTACAGTAGAACGCCAACAAATAGAAACACTCTTAAAAAAGCCCAAACTAATAGAAAAAATCACGGAGCTTTTGGGCAAAGCCGGAATAGTAGGAGAAGAACGAAACAGAATATTTTTATTAATTATTGCCATCAGTTACAAAATGCCCGAAACGCTTCACGCATTAATACAAGGTTCTTCCGGAAGCGGAAAAACAAGACTCTTAAAACAAATATCGGATTGCATACCACAGGAAAAAGTAACCAAGCTCACACGCTTATCCGACAAAGTTTTATACAACTACCCGGAACGTTTTTTTGTAAATCGCCTTTTATGTTTAGAAGATATAGACGGACTGAGTGAGGAGGCAGAATTTGCCTTTAGAGAGCTTCAAAGCAATGGAGAGCTGAACAGTGCAACAAGTATAAAGTTAGATAACGGACAGATCACCAGTGGTCAAAAAACAGTGAAAGGACCAATCGCATCTTTAGCCTGTACCACAAGAGGAGAAATTTATGAAGATAATATGAGCAGAGTTTTTTTAATAGCAGTAGATGAAAGCCAAGAACAAACAAAGCGAATTATCAATTACCAAAATCAAAAATCAGCAGGAGAAATAGATTACAAAAAAGAAGCACAGGTAAGAAAGTTTATGCAAAATTTAGTCCGTACAATACAACCTTATGAAGTCATTAACCCCTATGCAAATAAAATACAGCTTCCCGAAGATGCCCACAAAATAAGGCGTTTAAACGACCTTTTCCAAAGTTTTATAAAACAAATTACAATCATCAATCAATATCAGCGAAAGAAAACTGAGCAGGGTAAATTAATTACAGAGCTGGAAGATATCGCCACAGCAATCGACATCCTTTTTGAAAGCATTGTACTCAAAGTAGATGAACTGGACGGAAGTTTAAGACAGTTTTTCGAAAAGCTAAAATCCTTTGTAGAAAAGAAAAGCAAGCACTTTGAGTTTACACGTTTTGAAGTAAGACAAGCTACAGGACTTGGAAAAACACAGCAACACCATTATATCAGCAAATTATTAGAACTGGAATATTTACAACAATACGGTTTTCAGAACAGAGGCTTTAAATACAAAATAGTTCAGTGGGATAATTACACAGCTTTAAGAGAAAAGATAAAAACACATTTACAAAATCAGTTAAATAAACTACAAACCGAACACCAACCGAACGCCAACCGAACACCAGAGAAAGGAGTACGATTAGTAGAAAGTCAATAAAATCAGTATAACTGCAACAAAAAAAGTGCTAGTGTTCGGTATTCGGAAAAACTGTGCAAGCCCCCTTTTAAAAGTATAGCTAAGATGATTCAAGTATGATAACAACAATAGAAAAAGCAATTGATGATTTTAGCATTTACATAAGTCAATTAGGATACAGCAGCACCACATACAAAATGATTCCCCGATGTATAAAAGAATTTTTACAACATCAGCACATAACCAACATTACAAGCATTACACAGGTACACATACAAGCCTTTTATGAATACCTGCATACCCGGCCAAATAAACACAAAGCAGGAGCATTAAGCGAAAGCTACATACACCATCACCTTTTTGCGATAAAAGTTTTTTTAAACTATTTGGAAGAAACCGGAGAAATAACCGACAATCCGATGAGTGTAATGAAATTTAAAAAGCCACCGGCAAACACTCGAAAACCGCTTTTACAAAAGGAAATACAACAACTCTTTGAAAGTGCTATAAACACTAAAGAAACAACACTATTACATTTGTTTTACAGCTGTGGGTTAAGAAGAAATGAAGCAGAAAGATTGAATACAAGCGACATCCATTTTAAACAAAATATTTTATATGTAAGAGAAGGTAAAGGAGCAAAAAGACGAGCAATACCAATGACTGCAAGAGTCAGTAAAGAATTAGAATTTTACTTTTTAAATGAGAAAACAAATCAGGAAAATGTAAAAGATACAGCTGCATTTATGCTCAATAAAACCGGAAACAGAATGAGAGGAGACAGTTATAATCACATCCTAAAATCAATTATTGAAAGAACAGGAATATCAAAACAAACATCTTTACATCATTTACGCCACTCAATAGCAACGCATCTTTTAGAGAATAAATTAAGTATAGAATATGTACGGGATTTTTTAGGACACAGCCATTTAGAAACAACACAGATCTATGCAAAAGTAAGTCAGTACCAATTAAATTTTTTATAAGATTTTATAAAAATGGAATTAAAAAAATATCTTGAAAGCCGGTATACAAAGCAAACAGCTAAAGCCTATTACAGAGAAATAGAAAATTATCTTTTAAACTATACAATGGCTGAAACGGCTTTACACAAAGATATTGTTGGATACATTGGCACATTACGAAAACGGTACAGCAACTCAAAAACAATCGCTAGAATACTGGCAAGCATTAAAACGTATTATGATTTTTTGAATATTTCCGGAAAAAGAAAAGACAATCCGGCAAAGTCTATCCGGTTACGAGATAAACAAAGCAGAGATATACAATTACAGGATTTATTTACTCCGCAAGAATTAGAAAGTTTATTAAATAATAAAACAGAGAGGTATAATGCATTGTCTTACAGAAACAAAGTATTGATTAGTTTATTCATTTATCAAGCCTTGAAACCCACAGAAATAGCCCTTTTGAACATTGAAGACATTAACCTGGAGCAAGGGACCATTTATATAAAGCCAACAGCAAAATGCAACAGCCGGACACTTCCATTAAAAGTAAATCAGATATTATTATTCCATCAATACATTTATGAAATCAGAACAAAGCTTTTAAAGAATGGTTTAAACGATTATTTTATCATTGGTCACAGAAGTGTGCCAATGAGCGCAGAAGACATCACTAAACACATTAAAAGAGCTTACAAAGGAGTTTTCCCGACAAGGAATGTAAATGCACAAACGATCAGGCAAAGTGTGATAAGCAATTTATTAAAACAGAATAATGATTTACGAATCGTACAAGTTTTTGCAGGACACAAATATCCAAGTACCACAGAACGCTATAAACAGATCAGTGTAGAGGCATTAAAAACAGTAATACAAATCCATCATCCAATAAAATAAATGCAGATGGCGGTGTTTTAATTACAGGATGCGCCCTGTTAAAAATTACGATGGCGGTGTTTTGGTTACAATCCAAAGCCCGAAAAACCCACTCCACCTTGCCTTCCCTTCTGTTGTTTTTTATGTCATGCTTTTTGTATCCACGCACATGCAGCACATTATTTTTTTCAATTGAAAAGAATTTGTCTTTAAAGGTCAATTGAAAAAATAAAGAGCTGCACCAACCCACAAACAAAAAGACACGCCATAAAAAACAACCCAAAGCTGTGTAACATAATGTGATCTTATAGGTTCACTTCGTACACCGCGAAAAAAAAGCGGTGTCCTATAAGCACATTATGTTAAATAGCCGCACAGCCAAAACCCACGCCAACACACCAGTACAAGCCAATAAAATAAAACGCTTGCAGGTATGCAAACCATTTTATTTTCTTCGCTTGTACTGAAAAAGCAGTGGCAAAAGTTGCAATGAAAAATCGCAACACTTGCCGGATTGGTGCGCT
>JANYCO010000648.1 GCA_025360235.1 Cytophagales bacterium | reverse complement strand
TAAAAAACAGCTCGGGGACTATTATCGCAACTGCTAGCCCAAATCTTACTTGCGGTTCTGGAAAACAAACTAGTAAAATTGCTCTTGGCTTTAATGTTCCTGCAGGAACCGGATACAAAATTGATTTGTCAGGTTCGGGTTCAAATGTATATGGATGTAATAGTGGTGTTACTTATCCTTTAACTTACCCTGGAATCATGAACATCACTGATGCTGGAGCAACCTGGCAAGCCAATGATTATTTCCCATTCTACGATTGGAAAGTTTCTGTTGGTGTGGCTTGCAACAGAATCCCAGTGCAAGCAATTGACATTGCCCCATGTATCGTAGCTCCTGTTACCTGGATTGACTTTACAGCTAAAGCTCAGAAAACAGAAGTAGAAGTAGAATGGTCTACTGCTGCTGAAACTAATAATAATTTCTTCTTGGTTGAACGTTCTACTGATGGGATTCATTGGGAGACAATCGGACAAGTGGCAGGAAACGGAACCACCAATACTGTACATACATACAATTTCACAGATACAAATCCTCTTGACGGAGATTCTTACTACAAAATCATTCAACAGGATCTTGACGGGAAACAAAACGGCAGTGCTGTAAGAGTAGTAAACAGACAAACCGATTATCAGGTAAGTGTCATTCCAAATCCATTCTCCGGCTCCGCCACTATCCTTATCTCTGGTGGCCTTGAAGATGTCATTGAACTTCAACTGATCGATGTAAACGGAAAATTAGTCTATAACAGAAAAGGCCAGCTTGCTAATCATGCCATAGAAATAGGCAGAGAACTTGCAAGTGGATTATATTTCTTAAGAGTGTCTTCGGATACTAATTTGAAGAATTTTAAAATTGTGAAGCAATAAACAATCTTAAAAATTTCCAAATAACAAGAGTTCAACTATTTATTATTTGAACTCTTGTTATTTATAAAACAGTCTTCAATCACACCAACGCAAAAATATAACAAATCATAGTCAAGACAGATTAATTTACTGATGTAAACCGCTCCACTCTATTCACGACCGGTTTCACCGTTTTTAAATAAGTAAACAATGCTCTCAAATCTTCTTCTTCCATTTTAGAATACATTAACCAAGGCATTACCGTATTGAATTTTCCTTTCTCTACAATTGGAGATGAATAGCTACTGTCTGCATATACTTTAAAACGATTTATAAAGGCCTGTTCAGACCAGCCACCAATGCCAGTTTCAGCATCAGGAGTAATATTCGGAGAACGCACAATACCAAAAGGCATTTTAAATTCAAATCCTCCCGCCAACTCCATACCGGCTATCTTTTCTCCTTTTTCAGTTTTTGTATGACATTCAGCACAAGCAGCAGCATTAAAAACATAGGCGCCATACAATTCAAGATTTTTCTTATCCGGAATTTGCTTAAACGATGCTGGCTTTGGAATGGTATTTAAAATAATATTCATAGGAAAATCAGGAACAGAAGCTGGAATATCTTTTTTTACTTCCTTCAATGTGCGTAAATATGCAATGATCGAATAGATATCTTCTTTATCCATTTGTCCATAATTAGGATGTGGCATTACCGGAAACAAAGCACTTCCGTCTTTACTTACGCCAGCAGTGATAGCACGAAACACTTCGCCATCTGTCCAGTTACCAATACCATAAGGCGTAATGTTTTTAGAATAAAACACTCCAGGAAAACCAAATTCCTGATTAAAAATTTCACCGCCTGCGCCTAAAGTCCCTTGCATCAAAGGACCTGAATATTTTGACCAGTCACGAGAACTATGACAATCCATGCAAACAGAAACAGCATTGGCTAAGTACTCTCCTCTTTTTATTCGAGCTTCTGTAAGCTCTACTTTCAAATCAGGCGCCGGACCTACGTTAGGCAAAGCTGTTTTTATATAGGTAATAAATCCAATTACACCAATAAACAAAACTGCCACAACAGCTAAAATGACTTTTACGACTTTCTTCATGAATTTCAATTAAATATTGATTCTCAAAATTAAAAAATATTTAAACCAAAAAAAAATCCTACTTATCCTTTAATCCAAAAAATCCTAATTTAGACTTTCTTCTTATAATATACTCCGCCAATAATAAATTCGGTATCCACCCTAACCACGCCACCACCCTGTAGACATCCATAGGATTAGGCATTAACACTAATACTATTCCCAGCTTCCATGCACGTAAAGTAAGTGCGGACAAGGTAAGTGCATAACTGCGAATCATAAAATTACGATGCGCTGCAAAATCTTTTTTCTTCACTTTCAAAAAAGCTATCAGCGTAAACGAAAACCATAAAATACTAAGGGTAGTAAAAGCGATTTGAGAATAAATACCTCCGTTGGCATAAAGCGACATCACAAAACCCGCAGGGGCAGAAATGCATAATAAAATTATGATATATACATACCCAAAAGACCGATGAACCTTGCTGTATTTTTTTAGCAAAAAATCAGAGAACTGAGTAAACCCTGCCACCAAAAGAAACATACTTGTAAAGACATGCGCATAGAAACAAAACTTCCATATCTTATTATTTATAACCCATTGTTTGATCTGAAGGAAAGCCGTAGTGTCCTTCAGTGAAAGGTAAGGAAGCGTTATTCTTAGCATCAAAAAGCTAAAAAAAAGCAATACCGTATATAAAATTATATTTTTATACTTTTTCAACACTAAAATTTTGTATATTTAATCATTAATAAAACCTTATATACTCTACACATTATGAAAAAAAATAGCCTACTGATACTACTATTGGTCGTATTGTTTTCTTGTGCTACCAAGGACAATGCTTCTACGAATATACAAAAAGATACCACAGCATCGACTCCTATAGTTCAGAATACTTCATTAAAAAAAGATGCGCGAAAAATGGGTCCTGAGAAATCTGCAGACCAAATCAAAATTGAAGAAGCACTAAAAACCGTTAAGAGCGCTGACGCAAACAGCCTTTTAGGATCTTGGGTAGGCGCCTTTGGGCAAACAAAAATTAATATTTTCATTGCTTCTGCTGATGGCAAAACAATTTCCGGACATAGCGTTTGTGCCGGAAACTACCGAGCCATAAACGGAGAGATTGAAGACAAAGGCAATGGAATGTTTACTGCCGTAATGAAAGAACCTGGCGACAATAAATACGATGGCAAATTTCAATTCACCATTGATCAAACCAAAAAAACCCTTGAAGGCAACTGGACTCCTTTTGATACAAAAGCTACCGGAGCAAAAAAATATTCATTGGCAAAAACTTCCTTTGAATATAATCCCAACGTTGGTAAATATCCTCAGGGCTCAACAAAACTATTGGCAGAAGAAGATGTAAACAACATGAGTGCTGACGACTTAAAATATATGCGTAATGAAATTTATGCACGTCACGGATATTCTTTTCAAACCAAAGCGGTGCGCTCCATGTTCGATAAACTTGACTGGTATGTGCCTGTGTGTATAGACGTAAGAGACCAGCTAACGGATAACGAGGTAGCCAATATAGATCTCATTTATCGTTATGAAAAATATTATGAAGAGTCTTATGATGACTATGGAAGATAAGACTTTAAAAAACACCTATAAGGATTTAAATTCTTATAGGTGTTTTTTTAATATGATTTCCAATAAAAACTTCCTACCCACCCAGCAAATACACCTCCCGAACTAGTCACACTTTGAATATAGGCTTTTATTACTTGATTTCCTGGTGAAAAACCTTTAAGGTCTTTCACTTCCAACTTTACAGAAATACCCAAAGAAGAATTTAAATAATACGAGCCAGAAGAATATAAAGGCGATTTATTATTTATATAATTACAATCCAAACTAACCGATTTAATTTTTAAGATATTGGATTTTGGAATAGAGATCATTGTACCAGATGAGTCTTCGTAATAAAATAAAAATTGCTGCGCCGAATCCCACTCCGTATCATCTCTGTATCTTAGCGCTGGTGGACAAAAACCATAATAAGCAAAGGAATTGTCGGTTTTTGCATTAAACAAAGCAAATTCATATTTATAGCCAGGATAGTCAGAAATAAAAGCATAAGGCGCAATCAATGTGTTACAAGTATCCATTTGTGTAAACAAGGTGTAAAGCCTGCCATCAAAAATCACTTCATTTGGCTTCCACCTTTCTGAACCTGGGCATTGTCTATGTTGAATTCCATCATTAGGATTTAATCTTGCATATAAAATCCGATTTACATTTTCAAGAAGTGTTATTGCGCAAGGTGTAATTGTTAATGGAGGGGTTGTGCCAGCGCAATAGTTAGTATCGACATTAATCGTAAA
Source organism: Cytophagales bacterium (assembly GCA_025360235.1). Taxonomy (GTDB): domain Bacteria; phylum Bacteroidota; class Bacteroidia; order Cytophagales; family Cytophagaceae; genus JANYCO01. The sequence continues at coordinate 205 of JANYCO010000648.1, read as the reverse complement.
ATTATCGGAATTGATATTCGGTTCAGGGCAAATGGGTTTGCTGCAGGAGATAAGTACTAGAATCATTCCTGTGAATAATCTGGTATATTTTCCGAAAAATAAATTCATTTTACAAAAATACTAAAAATGAATGAGTATAAAAATACCACTACCTCAGTTTTAAGCTGTGGTAGTGGCAAATTCTTAAGTTATCCTATCATTATCT
>JANYCO010000271.1 GCA_025360235.1 Cytophagales bacterium | reverse complement strand
AAAGCAGGCATTACCCAATTTTTAGATGATTATAAGGAAGGAATATATGGAGCCCTTGCCAACGGATATCTTACTGAAAAAGAAATTGATCAAGTGATCAAAGGAAATTTCAGAGTAATGTTGAAATTAGGACTGTTGGATGATCCGGAAAAAGTACCTTATTCAAAAATTGGAATAGCAGATACTACTGATCCCTGGACTACCTTGAAACACCAATCGGAAGCGAGATTAGTTACTCAGAAATCAATAGTGTTATTGAAAAATGAAAAGAGACTTCTTCCTTTAGATAAATCAAAATTAAAATCAATAGCACTAATTGGTAAATTGGCCAATAGTGTTTTGCTTGATTGGTATAGTGGAGATACATTGTATGCCGTTACACCAATGGAAGGAATTAGAACAAAAGTTGGGACAGATGTGCTTATTCGTTTTGCAGAAAATAATAATTACAACAAGGCAATAGAATTAGCAAAGAATTCAGATGTTGTAATTATGTGTGTAGGAAATCATCCCGTTTGCAATTCTAATAAATGGAAAGATTGTCCTATAGCAAGCAATGGGAGGGAAGCTGTAGACAGAGCATCTCTGACACTTGAAGAAGAACAATTAATCAAACAAGTATATGAAGTAAATCCTAATACAATCGTAGTGCTCATCAGTAGTTTTCCATATGCGATTAACTGGACACAAAAAAATATTCCTGCAATTCTACATATGACACACAGCAGTCAGGAAACAGGGAATGCTGTGGCTGATGTATTGTTTGGTGATTATAATCCGGCAGGCAGATTGACCCAGACCTGGCCTGAATCTTTAAATCAGCTTCCTGATATGATGGACTATAATATCAGGAACGGCAGAACCTATATGTATTTTAAAGGTAAACCTCTTTATCCTTTTGGGTACGGATTAAGTTATTCAGAATTTAACTATTCAAATTTAAAAGTTAGTTCGGATAATGTAAAACACAACGGAGAAGTTGTAATAAGTGTTGATGTTCAAAATAAAAGTAGTATTCAAGGGGATGAAGTTGTTCAGTTGTATGTAAAACAATTAAACTCTTCGGTGGTCAGGCCTTTGAAGGAGTTGAAGGGATTTAAACGTGTATCTCTTAATGCCGGTGAAACAAAAACGGTTGAACTTAAATTGAAAATTGAAGATTTGTATATATGGGATATTAAAAATAAAAAATTTATTGTTGATGGGAGTCTTGTAGAATTAATGATAGGAAGTTCTTCTGCGGATATTAAGTTTTCGAAAAATATAACTATTGTAAATAAGTATTATAGATAAAAGCCTACAAGAAATGATAAAAAGCAGATTTGGATTTATACTATTAATCACAACTATCTTTAGCCTTAATTTGATGGCGTCTTCGGACATTGTTGTCCTTCCTAAAGATAGTATAGCTCCTGATAAAACAGGAATGCGTGATTTGACTTCCATTGAATTGTCGAAAGAAATGAAAGTTGGGTGGAATCTTGGAAATACATTGGAAGCTGTAGGAGGAGAAACAGCCTGGGGAAATCCAATGGCAACACAACGATTCATTGATTCTGTGAAAGCGGCGGGGTTTACTTCAATTCGAATTCCTGTTGCCTGGAGTCAGTTTTCTAATGAGGCAAAATTTACAATTTCAAGTTCGTGGATGAACCGTGTTGAAACGGTAGTTAATTATGCCTTGAAAAATAATATGTATGTTGTACTCAATAATCACTGGGATGGAGGGTGGATGCAGCCTACTTATGCTCAGCAGGAATATGTAAACAATCGTCTCGCAGTGATATGGCAGCAGGTTGCCGTTAAGTTCCGAAACTACGACGACCATCTTTTGTTTGCTGGTACTAATGAGGTGATGTTTGATAAGGACTATGGAACGCCTACTAAAGAATACTATACTGTACAGAATAGTTTTAATCAGACTTTTATTACTACAGTTCGTTCTACAGGTGGTCGCAATACATACAGGCATTTGATTGTGCAAGGATTTAATACTAATATCGATCATTGTGTGAATTTTTTACAGATCCCAAAAGATGTAACGAAAGACCGAATGATGATAGAAGTTCATTATTACGATCCTTATAATTTTACGATTAATGAAAATAATACAACAATTATTCAATGGGGAAAAAATGCTACAGATCCAACTAATACGGAGACCTGGGCTAACGAAGCATTTGCAGATAATCAATTTCAGAAAATGAAAACAAATTATGTTGATAAAGGATATGCAGTAATCATAGGGGAGTATGGAGTTTTAGCCAAGCTGAATTTGGGCAGTAAAAAGCTGAACGATGAACATGCTGAATACAGAAGGTATTATTTGGAATACATTACCAAATCGATTCTGAATCATGGGCTGGTTCCTTTCTACTGGGACAATGGCTATACAACTGACAAAGCCATGGGGATATTCAATAGATCTAATGGGAAGCAGGGGTATC
>JANYCO010000270.1 GCA_025360235.1 Cytophagales bacterium | reverse complement strand
TGATGTAGTATTGTCTACAACTTCAGCTACTAAGTCACCATTTCCGAAATACAACTTGTTTCCTACCCTGATCTTACGTGCCGGATCAACGAGTACATCCCAAAGGTGCATTTCTTTGTTTAACTCTCTAAGAAGGAATACTTCAATTTTAGCTCCTGTTTTTTCCTTGTTTCCATAAAGACGGGCAGGAAATACTTTAGTATTGTTGACCACCATCACGTCGCCATCGTTGAAATATTCTACAATATCTTTAAATAATCTGTGTTCAACTGTAGCTTTAGCACGGTCGATCACCATCATTTTAGATTCGTCTCTGTTGGCAGTAGGATAAAGTGCTAGTGATTCGGGGGGTAATACGAATTTGAATTCTGATAATTTCATAGTTTTAATATTACGGTATTAAACGTTAATACAATTAATTTATTCGGGTGACAAATGTACAAATTGTTTTTCTACTTCATACACCCTCAAAAAAAAATAATTTTATAAATGCAGTATGTTGTAAATCAGGCAAAAATAACTTAATTTGTAACATGTAATAAATGAATAGCAAAACCGCTTGAAATTTATAGAAAATGCACATATTATTGTACTAAGAGATTTAGGAATAGGTTTTTAATGGTATTACTCAATTTAATCAAACAACATTAAAGTTATGAAAGATTTTTTTACAGATTCTGTGTTATTAGTAGATGATAATGATACGGATAATTTTATCCATAAAAGAATTATTGAACTCGCTGGCTTTTCAAAAAGCATTATAGTAAAAAATTCAGGGAAAAGTGCTCTCGAGTTTTTAGAAACCAATGTAGATATCCCAGGTGTCGTATTTCTTGATATTAATATGCCTATTGTAGATGGCTTTGTTTTCCTTTTCGAATACGACAATTTTCCCGAGGAAGTAAAACAAAAATGCAAAATTGTAATCTTATCTAGTTCAGACAATAAAAAAGATATTGATAGAATTGTAGATAATGAATACGTGGTGCACTTCATTACAAAGCCATTGTCAGAAGAATCGTTGGAGGATTTAAAAGGCATCCTCAAAAAATGATTTGGATTGGTGATTATAAGGATAAATAGAATTTTATTTTCTAGATAAATATAAAAAGCCCGAAGGAGTACTTCGGGCTTTTTATATTTATAATCTTCTTTGTTTTACACATTACTTACAGTTAAAGGTTGTGCTAAGATTTTCAACCATTAACGTAAAACTACCTGGTTCCGTTATCCATTTATTATCGTTCCCTACAAAACCTAAATCTGATTTTGTAATTTTAAACGACACCTTCTTCGTTTCTGAAGGTTGTAACTCAATTTTAGAAAACCGCTTCAGTCTTCTTACAGAAGGTGTTATTGTTGCATAGTCGTCTCTGGAATACAGTTGAACCACTTCTTTTCCAGCTCTTGCACCTGTGTTCGTAACATTTACAGTAACTTCCAAGGTATCTGCATCTCCTATTTCTGTTTTATTGATTTTCAGATCGGCATAAGAAAAACTTGTATAACTCAAGCCGAAACCAAAAGGATATTGGGGAGAGAAGGCATTCATCTGAAATTTAGTATCACGTTCCTCCGAAAGTTTGTGGTCATAGGTAACAAGAGACCCACTGTATTTAGGATATGTAAAAGGGAGTTTACCACAAGGATTGAAATCGCCGTAGACAATTTCCGCAAGCGCCCTTCCTCCTTCATTTCCGGGCAGATAGGCTAAAATGACTGCGTCTACAAGTGGCTCTATCTTTCTGATTAACCTTGGTCTGTTTTCTGCTAAAATCAATACGATTGGTTTACCCGCTTTACTCAATTCTTTTACAAGATTCAATTGCGCTTCTTCCATCTCTAGATCTTCAATGTCCCCTACTTTTTCAGTGGCGGGTTGTTCTCCTAAACAAGCTATAATAATATCAACGCCCTTCGCTGTAGCCAACGCTTTTGCAGTATTGACATCTTTATCATAGTCTGTCCCTTCAACATATAGCACATTTTTTTCTCCCACTTTGTCTGTTACTGCCTGAAGAATCGTTTTCTTGTCGGTGGGATTGTACTTCGTTTCTACACCTTGCCAGGTATGCGTCCATGCTCCGTTGAGTGGATTAAGCAAATTGGCAGCCACCCCAGTAAGCAACACTTTTCTTTCTTTTGCCAAAGGAAGAATATTTTTTTCGTTTTTTAAAACAGTGATACCTTCCAATGCTGCTCTGTAACTTATATCCGCAGATTCTTTGGATCCGAATTTGGTATAATAATTAAAATCCGAAACAGGTTTTTCAAAAAGGCCAAGTTTCATTTTTACCCGTAATATTCTTCTCACGGCATCATCAATTCTGCTCATCGGGATTCGTTTTTCGTTGATGAGTTCTACCAAGTATTTATGAAATTTCAAATCGGAAGGCACCATGCTCATGTCAATCCCTGCGTTGATCGCTACTGCTACTGCGTCTTTATAAGTTGGTGCGACTTTATGAATAGAATTCAGCATTATAATATCTTCCCAATCGGTAACGGCAAAACCCTGAAATTTCAATTCACCTTTTAATATTTCAGTGAGAATATGATAATCGGCATGCACAGGAGTTCCATTTATTTCTGTGGAATTTACCATTACTGTCATTGCTCCATTCTCAACTGCATTGGCAAAGGGAACCAAGTAATATTCTCTGAGTACACGCTCTGGCATTAACACAGGAGTTCTGTCTTTTCCGCTGGTAGCAAAACTGTAACCCATATAGTGTTTTAAACAAGCAGCCACTTTATCCGGGCTTGACATATCATCCCCTTGATAGCCTTTCACAATGGCATTTCCCATCTGTGTTGCTAAATACGGATCTTCACCGAATGTTTCAAAAAACCTTGACCATAGCGGCTGACGACCTAAATCCAAAACCGGAGAAAAATTCCACGGAATCCCTGAACCTCTTACCTCATAAGCAGTAATAGATCCTGCTTGTTCTGCAAAATAAGGATCCCAGGTGGCGGCTACTGCCAACTCCTGAGGAAAAAGGGTAGATCCTTTTGTATAAGTTGCTCCATGAATTGCATCAACTCCATATAACACGGGAATTTTTAATCTTGATTTTTTAGTAGCCACCTCTTGAACCTGATTGATCAATTCAAACCATTTTTCTCTACTTAGGGTGTATGTTCCGGTATTTAAAATGGAACCGACATGATAATACAAAAGTATGGAATCAAGTTTTACTTTATCAATAACCATTTCTTTGTTGTTATCAAATGGTTTGCCCTGACATATAACATCGAGGGTTAATTGAGTCATTTCACCAGCTTTTTCCTCTACCGTCATTACAGACAAAAGACTGTCAATTTTAGCTTCTGATTTGGCTTCCGAACTTATTTTGGTAGTTTCATTTTTTTTTGCGCAAGAACACATTCCTACTATGATCCCACACACGAAAAGGATCATAATTTTATTTTTAATCATAGATTGTTATTTAAAATTTATACTAGATAATAAAATCTACGCTAATAGATATAATAGGTCGAAAAAAGTCTATTTTTTTGCGCTATTTTATTCTTAGACCGTTATTAAAACACTACTCAATTTACGCTTAGAAAACAACAAGCGGGTTAATTTTGGCGGTTTTTACACTTAATTAGCACAAAAGTTTTAACACCTAAAAAACAACTGTCTATAATTTTTGCTATATTTCAAAAAC
>JANYCO010000601.1 GCA_025360235.1 Cytophagales bacterium | reverse complement strand
ATCCAGAAAACGTTACGCCGTACTTTATTTGCGTAAGAGATTACAATCTGTGTACGAAGAAATAAATAATTATTAAAAATATACGACTATGAAAAAGTATTTTATACTAAAAGGATTGAAAATCCTGGCTTGTGTAATCCTTGCCGGATTAGCTTTAGGCTCCGCTGTAATGTTCCTATGGAACTGGCTCATCCCAACTATATTTAGTGGTGGACCGCAGATCAATTTTGTACAGGCACTAGGTATTCTTGTCTTATCAAAAATTCTCTTTGGCGGCTTTAAAAAGGGCGGACACTGTGGAGGTCATTGCGGACAAAGAGGCCAGCACTGGAGAAATAAACTGGAAGAAAAAATTTCCAATATGACTCCGGAAGAAAAAGAAAAATTCAAACAGAAGTTTGGGAATAGATGCAAAAGCTGGATGGGAGATGAAAAGGAGTGTTAAATTTTGAATTATGAATGTTGAATTAATAATTTAAAATTCAACATTCATAATTATTTATTCTTTTGTACTGGCGCTTTTGGTATTATAATTTCTCCGTTTTTCCAGGACTCTCTTTTAATGATTTTTCCATTAGCATTGTAATTTTTCCAGACTCCATTCTTTTTCCCGTTTAGATAATTTCCTTCTATTTCTGGTAAGCCATTTTCAAAATAGGTTTTATAAATACCATACTGTTGGCTATTTTTATAAGTAGTTTCTGATTTGATCTTTCCGTTATCATAAAATAGTTTCCAAACTCCAATTTTTACATCAAAGGCGTATTGCTGAAATTCTATTAATACTGCATTTTCATTATATACAGAACGGTCTCCGACTCTTTTATCATGATCAAACTGTTCTCGAATTTTTAGTTTTTTATTGGAATGGTAACTGAGCCATTCTCCATTTTTTATTTGTTTGACCTCATTTTTTTCAAACACTAAAATATATTCCTGTTCTGCTTCTGTTGTTCCGTTCTCAAAATAAATTTTCACCATAAGTCTTGTCAGGCTTTCATTATAGGACTCCGACTTAGAGACATTCCCATTATTAAAATAATATTTATTATTTCCTGATTTCTTCCCGTTGGAATATCTTAATTCATGTTTCTTTTCACCATCATCGTACCAGGCTCTACTGTCACCATCTGGCACGCCGTTGGTTAATTCTACTTCTAATATTAAAATTCCTTTTGAATTATATTGTTTGAATTTACCATTTTTCTTTCCGTCTTTGATGAACGATTCCGACTCAAGTGTTCCTTCCGGGAAATAGGTTTTGAAAAAACCATTTAATCTTCCATCCAGGTAATATTCTTCAGTACTTACGTTTCCGTTTGTAAAATATTTTTTTGCAAGTCCGTTTAGTGTATTTTCTTTGTACAAACTTTCTGATTTCAATTTTCCTTCCGGGAAATATTCTTTCAAAGCACCATCCAACTTCCCTTCCTTATATGTTCCTTCATTTTTAATATTTCCGTTAGAATAATAAGAAGCTATTACTCCATCAATATTCCCCATATGATAACTGCCTTTCTGCATCAATTCTCCCCGATCGTTATAAGTTTCAAAAGGGCCATTTTTTTGATTTTCTTTGTAATGGAAAAGAGACTTTATTTTTCCGCTTTCATAATATTCAGTATACGTACTATCGTATTTATTATCTCTTAAAAATCCATTTGCCTGAATTTTTCCAGAAGGATAATACTGAGAATAATCGGTAAAAATAACTTTGTGTTTTGTCGTAGTTTTGTAACTTTCTTTAAAATTAAGTTCTCCTGTAATCTTGTAATAATAGGCATCTCCGTCTTTTATCCCATCTTTGTAATGAACCACATATTTAGGAGTTCCGGTTTCATAATAATCGGTACACCGACCATCTTTTACTCCCTTCTTATAATTACAGCGTATAAGTGTATCTCCTTCGGGAGAAAATTTCATATACGAACCATCTTTGATTGTGCTGTCTTTTTTTAGAACATAATATTCTTCCATCATCGGGGTTTTGAAACCAATAGAATCGTATTTGGGATAATAAGTGGTAATCTTCACCTGAGCTTCAAGAGTAA
>JANYCO010000568.1 GCA_025360235.1 Cytophagales bacterium | reverse complement strand
CAATAACAAATAAACATCATTTTGTCAAAAGATACAATGGGATTTCAAATGGATGCTTTCATCATACAGACGACAAACATAAATGTAAGCTAATTCATAACAGAGATAATAATGTCGTTAGAAAGTACCATGTCTTTTCCTTTAGCAGTCCAAGCTACACCATATTTCTGGCGATCGAATACTAATTTACCAGTTGCAGAAACAGAAGCGCTGTCAGCAGTGATTACTAAATCAGTTACTTTTTCTTCGTTCGTTTTGCCACGTACAGTAAGATCTCCTGTAGCAGTAGTTCCGTCTACACTTTTAATTTTAAAAGTAGCCGTTGGGAAAGAATCTGTAGCGAAGAAATCAGGAGCACTCAAGTGACCAACAAGACCTTCTTTTTTGTGGTCTGTGGTATTGTAGTTGCTGTCTAATGGATTGATCGTTTTAAGATCTACCGTGAAATCACCACCAGTAAGTTTGCCACCAGCTACAGCAACAGAACCAGAAGTAAGTTTAACAGTACCTGTGTGTGTGTACACTTTTACCATAGTACCACTCCAGGTAACAGTTGAACTGTCAACATTTACAGCATACGTAACCGCAGCAGTATCAATTTTAGAAGTTTCAACTGGTTTGTCAGAAGAACCGCAAGAATACAACGCTACCGTAGCAGCAAGAGCAACAAATAAGTTTCTAAGTTTCATATTTTTAAGTTTTTTTAATGTTTAAACATTTAACAGGGGCAAAAGTAAAGAAAGGAAATCAAAAAACAAATGTTTAAACATCTATTTTTCATATTGGCTGTTAATCGTCACTATTTTCTAAGGATTTTATAGATTCTGATGCCTAAAAGAAGGAGTATAGTGAAGACAGACAGTCCGATAAGTCCCCAAACGAGGCTTAAAGCACTTTTAAGAACCACTATAAAGATAATCCCGACCAGCAAAAGGGTAGCTACTTCGTTCCATAAACGCATTTGTTGCGAAGAATAGGAAGGGAGACCTGCTTGTTGTTTGTTAAAAATGGAATGACAAATGAAGTGATAGATATATAAAGCGCCTACAAAACCCAACTTAATCCAAAGCCAAAGAGGAACAGAACCGTAATCGATTACTAGTAGGGTTCCCATTACAGCAGTTATGATTGCCGAAGGCCAGGTAATACCATACCAAAGCCTTTTTTGCATCAACTGGTATTGTTTTCTTAGTATTTCCTTTTCAGGAGAGGGAAGATTTGCTGTTTCAGCATAATAAACAAACAGTCTTACTATATAAAACAGCCCGGCAAACCAGGTTATGATAAAAATAAGATGTATGGCCTTTATATATTGAAAATACATGGAGGCAAAGATACATTTATAATGGTTAGATATAAAAGGCGGTTTTTAATGAATTTTGAAGGATTGAAAAAAAAAGTGAAAAATTTTATTGTCTGTGGTTTTTTACCTTGGATCAACCCAACTCATAGGAGTTTTTTTGAAAGCGGGGTTTAAAAATACCCCCTTTTATACTTTAGAACCTTCTGTAGCTTTTGAAATTAGTTATTGTATTGATAATTGAGAAGTTACCCCTTATTTTCTATCCTATAACTGAATTTTTTTGTAAAATTTTTATAATAATTTTACGATATAAAGTAAAAAATCTAATAATAGAAACTTAATTAAAACGAAATAAACACCATGGAACAAACACAAAATAAAGCAGCAGATGTAAAAGCAAACGTTATCGTTATCGCTATTGCAGTAGTAAGTCTTTTAATTATCGCCGTTGTAAAAAATATGGCTTAGTAGTAACAGACTAATCTAAAAAATTAAAAACGGGCACCGACTTTTGAGGTTAGTGCCCGTTTTGCTTTTTTAAACTATACTTTATTAAGCCTGCTGTGTTTTCTTCCGTAAAGAAAATAAACAGCCGCCCCCAATGCCAGCCATACTAGTAATCGTATCCAGTTTTCCAAACCTAAGGTGAGCATCATTCCAATATTAAACAGGATCCCAAGTGGGGCAATGATATTAATAAAAGGAGTTTTAAATGGCCTTGGTCTTGTAGGCTCTCTCTTACGCATAAGCCATACGGCTCCGCATACCATTGCAAAAGCCAGAAGGGTTCCAATATTGACCATTTTTGAAATAGAATCTATAGGAGTAAATGCGGCTACTAATGACACCGCCAATCCGGTTAGTAATGATGCTTTGTAAGGTGTTTTGAATTTAGGATGCAGTTCTCCAAAAGTCTTATAAGGTAAAAGCCCGTCTTTGGAAATGGCATAGAAAATCCTGGACTGGCCGAGCAACATTACAATAAGTACGGAGGTGAGCCCAGCAATTGCGGCAATAGAAATAATAAATACAGCATAGTTTAATCCCAAATCGCCAAATGCAGAGGAGATGGGGGCGGTAATATCAATGTCCTTATAATTTACCATCCCGGTAAGGACAAGGGCAACAAGAATATACAATACAGTACATACCACCAGAGACATGATGATTCCAAAAGGCACATCCTTCTGAGGATTTTTCGCCTCACCTGCAGAGGTAGATACGGTGTCAAAACCAATGTAGGCAAAGAATATGTAAGAAGCTCCAGCTAATATTCCAAACCATCCATAAGCAGCATGAGAATTCCCTTGCGGATCGGTATAAGTAGTCGGCTCTGGAATAAAAGGAGTCCAGTTGGCAATATTAATATGTTGCCCCCCAACGATAATTATAAAGAGCACTACTGCCACTTTTAATATTACCATTAAATTATTGGTGCTTGCAGCTTCTTTAATTCCTTTGATAAGAATAGCGGTAACCACCCAAATAATAAGAAATGCAGGTAGATTAATGGAAAAGTTAATGCCAAATAGTGAGGGAAAAGATAAATCGGAATAATAGGTTGCCAGTTCGGCCAGCTTTCCTTTTTGAGTGGCATCCGCAATTTTATCAAGAGCAGTGTTGTAATCATTCATGAGCCAGATGGGGAAACGGATATCAAATAAATGCAGGAATTTCCCCACATAGCCTGACCAGCCTACTGCTACTGCCGAGGAAGCCATTGCATATTCCAAGATCAAATCCCATCCGATGACCCAGGCAAATAATTCTCCCATGGTCGCATACGAGTAGGCATAGGCAGAACCTTCTACCGGAAGGAAAGAAGCAAATTCTGCATAACACAGAGCAGCGAAAGCGCAACCTATACCTGCAATTACAAAGGATAAAGCTAGCGCAGGACCAGCATATTCTTTAGCTCCTAAACCTGTCATTACAAATATTCCTGCTCCTATTACCGCTCCAACACCAATAGAGGTAAGCCCCCATTTCCCCAACACTCTTTTCAGTTCACTTTTCTTCATGTCCGCTTCAAAAGCTTCCACAGGTTTCTTTTTCCAGATGTTACTCATATATCGTCAGTAAGTTCTTTTAGGACTCTATAAAGAAAAATACTTTATAGACTTTGGTTATAATGTTAGCAATTTTTTACAAATAAATGGGTATGGATTATTTATACCTATTTATATTTTAAGAAAATGAAAAAGAAGTTAAAATCCCAAAGCATTCTTTCTAATGTATTACCAAAGATTCCATGTTGTAGTTATATATATTAAAGAGTAAAGCAAAAATACAGATTTTAAGGCACCTGATCCTGAATCGCACTAATTTTTAGGGTAAATTGTAAAAATTGAAGCCTATTTTTACAATTTACCCTAAAAAATGACCACAAAAGATTATTTTTTAGAGTAAGTAGAGATTTTAAGAGTGTTTTACTCTAGTATTTTATTAACAATTACCTTCGATCTCTAAAAATCAGACAATTTTTTACCTGATAAGTATAAAAAAGCAATGTTTTTTCATATTTTTATTAAAAAAATTATAAATACACTATATTTTTGATTGCTTTTTATAAAAAAGATACTATTTTTGTTAAAACAATGGTTAAATTTTAACATTAAACTTACAAAGTATGACAAAACAAGATAAAAAACTGTCGTGGATACCATTCATAGTGTTGGTAGGTATCAGTATTCTAGGATTGATATTTGATGGGACTCCAAAAGTAGGTGTTCAAAATGGTCCAGGTGTGGATGGTGCTGGTGGTTCAATAGTATTTTCGAAACCTGATACAACGGGTGATACTACTTGGATGCTTATTTCAACAGCATTGGTGTTGATTATGACTCCAGGTCTAGCATTGTTTTATAGTGGGATGGTGAGTGCCAAAAACTTAATTTCTACCATGTTACAAAGCTTTATTTGTATGGGTATTATTAGTGTTTTATGGATTGTAGTAGGATATAGTCTTGCTTTTGGAGATTCCATTGGAGGATTCATTGGAGATCCGAGGACATTTTTCATGTTTAAAGGAGTATTTGATAGTGGAGTTTCTTGGACATTAGCTCCAACAATACCGTTGGCATTGTTCGCAATTTTCCAATTGAAGTTTGCGGTGATTACACCAGCTCTTATCACAGGTTCTTTCTCTGAAAGAGTGAAATTTACTTCTTATATTTTGTTTGCTTGTCTTTTCAGCCTTTTGATTTATGCTCCATTGGCTCACTGGACATGGCATCCTGATGGATTCCTATTCAAATTAGGAGTGCTTGACTTTGCAGGAGGAACAGTGGTTCACATTTCGGCTGGTTGTGCTGCTCTTGCTGCTGCCCTTTATTTGGGTAAAAGAAAAGAAACGATCCACACAGATCCTGCAAACATTCCTTATGTATTATTAGGAACTGGTTTACTTTGGTTCGGTTGGTTTGGTTTCAATGCTGGTTCTGCAGTAGGTGCAGGAGCTTTGGCTGTTTCTGCTTTCGCAACTACAAATACTGCTGCTGCTGCTGCTGGTATGGCTTGGATATTATTTGATTCTGTAAAAGGAAAAGCTCCTTCTGCAATGGGATTTTGTATTGGTGTAGTGGTTGGTCTTGTGGCTATTACTCCTGCTGCAGGTTTCGTAACTGTTCCTATCTCTATCTTTATAGGTGTTGTAGCTTCAATCATCAGTAACATGATGGTAACATGGAGAGCAAAAGCTGGTATCGATGATACTCTAGATGTATTTCCCTGCCATGGAGTTGGTGGAATCACGGGTATGCTTATGACTGCGGTATTTGCAAGTACTGCCGTAAATGCAGCAACTGTTACTGCTGGAAACCAAGGGTTATTTTATGGAGAAACTGCATTGTTTGTACATCATTTGATAGGCCTTGCCGTTGTAATTACTTTTGCCTTTGGTGGTTCATATGTTCTTCTAATTGTAACCAACTTAATCTCTCCTTTAAGAGTATCTGAAGAAGATGAGAAACAAGGTCTAGACGTTACACAACATGGTGAGAAACTTACCTGGGGTGGCGTAGAAGTGTAACACATAATTTAGGAGCTTGGTTGTTTTAGCTTCTCAAAACAAAATAAAAATCATAAAAAAAGTTGCCTGTGGTTTAAACCAAGGGCAACTTTTTTTATGATTTTTATTTTAACTAATCCCGTCTTTTTATTTTTATCTTGCATCTTAGATCTAGCATCCCAATTAACCATTAATCATTAACCATTATAAAAAATGCTCTCCTTCCGACAAAAATTATTGAAATCAATTTATCCATTGGTAATGTTTGTAAAGGGATATAATAAAGAAAAATCGATGAGCCTTTTTAATAGTTCAAACAAAAAAGCACCCACCTCTTTCTTTGATTTAAAGGCTATCACAAA
>JANYCO010000549.1 GCA_025360235.1 Cytophagales bacterium | reverse complement strand
CTACGCTGCTTTATAGTAATCAGTTTGTGGGAGGGTAGCAAAATTAAAACAACCTTCTTTTCTATTTATGAAGAAAGCAGATTGTAAAAATTTTCCTACTTGCTCTAACTTCTAGTCATGGTCAACTGAAAATTGATTTATCTGGAGACAAAGAAATCTTTGTTTTGCATTCTATAATCCGGAAATTCCTGACTGGACAAGTCTCTAAACAAACCCTTCAAATCCATATCTGAGATCTTATTCTTTAACCCATTACTTGTGAAAAAATTTGTTACTTCTTCGTAATTAGCTTCTACAAAAAATATTTTATCGCATCTATTAAACAATACATTATTTAATTTGATTTCTCCCTTAAGTGCTTTATTTCTGAAATTTTCATCCTTAGCCAGGACTCCGAAACGAAAACCTGTAATAACAGAATTATTGACAGACAAATTACATTCCTTTCCAATGAAGATAGCTTCCTTGGCCATATTGGGTTGACCAACCGGTGGATCCAGCATGAGTAAGGTAAGATTAGACAATATGCAGTTTGTATAGCGTTTATTAGGATCCATCGAACTTTTATCTCCTAAATAACTATCTGCTTCAACACATCTGGAGCCAGAGAAATCTGTAATCAATGGATGTCTGATTGCCAAAGCATTTTGCACTTTACCATTATACCCATAATTGAAGTCGAAATCATCGTCTGTACATTTATATGAAATTACATTTTTAAGATTTACAGACCCTCCAAAAATTTCATAAGAGTCATCATTGGAGTAGCTTATCTGAACATTCTCAATTATAGTATTTCTACCCACTCCTCCTAAAGTAAGTCCGTTAAATTCTTTATCACGTGTTATCTTATTACCTGGATATTCAATCCTTACATACCTGAAAATTCCAGAATTATCATTATCATCATTTCCCCCATACATTCCATATCTATTGTCCAGTCCCCAATCCAGAGATCCCATTCCTCCTACCCTGTTTACTTCCGCATTCCCCAAAATAATAATACCACCCCAGTCACCAGACTTTCTATCGTATTGTGATCTGCTAGATGTAAAAACGATCGGATCTGTTTCCAATCCACTGGCCATAATTTTACATCCTTTAGTAATTACCAAAGCACCAAAAGTATTGTTGTCGCCTTTTATAATTGTACCAGCTTCTATAGTAAGGATAGCATTATTGATCACATATACCACACCTTGCATTAAATAGGTGTTCTTCTTGTATAAAGTGGTGTTCTTATCAATATAATTTGGCAATGCCGTATTAGTAGGATAGTAACTCTGTGCATTAGGTCTGTAATTGGTCCACATTCTGCTCCAATCTTCCTCACCAATTGCCCCCAATTGTTTTGTAACGTTAGGCGTAAGCACTGTTTGGGCTATAGATACAGACTGAACTAATAAAACAGTTATTAATAAAGTTATATAATTTTTCGTTTTCATAAATTCTTAATATTCTTTTCCGAGTGAAATTTTTCTTATGCTTTCTTCAAAAAATAAAATAGCCCAGACAATGTTATTTTTATCTGCATATGCAATAAAATTATCGAGACTTGCATTTACATATTGGTCAAACGCTTCCAGTGATTTCACTTCTTTTTCAAGCACTGTTTTATTGTCTGCATTTTCAGGAATTCCAAGATCCTTCAAAGTAGTGCCTGGCTTGGTAGATAAAGCACAATAGGGCATCAGACCCATCAAAACTCTAAACCTGTCTTTATATATGTTGATGAGCTCTCCTTTTGCAAGAGCGTTTAGTTCTTCAATTGTATAATACTTAGCAATGATCGTGTTTGCATTTACAATTGTAAGCTCAGGTTTATTCTTTGCCTGAGCAGATGATTTTTCTATACTTAGCACAGAAAAAAATAGCACTACAAATAGTACTTTAAAATAAGTCTTCATAACAGTTAATTAATATGAAATAAGTATCAAAATAAAAATTTACCTGCAAAGCTATATATAGTTCTTCGATATAGAATTATTTTTTGAATGATATAATTATTAATAAACGGTGAACAAATTAATCAAATATTAAATTTTGGTATCCTGAGCGAGTACTTAAATTATCATTTATATAATTTCATATTAATAAAATGTGTAAATAAAAGGTGATTATAGGATTTTAAATTCTGTTCTTCTATTTAATTTCCTTCCCGATTCTGTTTCATTAGTGCTTACTGCCCTGGAGCTTCCATAACCTTTTGTTAAAATTCTGGTTTTGCTGATACCTTTGTTTACAATATAATCCATGACTTCCTGTGCCCTCATTTCCGAAAGGATAAGATTAGAGGCCTCATCTCCACTGTTATCCGTATATCCTGAAATTTCTATCCTGATAGAAGGATTGCTTTGAAGCAGGTTTACCAATTTTTGTAATTCAGGGAAGGATTCATTTTTTAAAACCGATTTTCCAGAATCAAAAAATATATTATTCAGAATCGTTTTTGCCCCAGCGTGAGCACTCATTAATTGAATATTTTTATTTACCTCAATGAATCCAACTTGACATTCCAATTGTGCGTTTTCCGAATGAAAAAGAAACCCATCTTTTTCTATATGAATCCCATAGTTTTTACCACAAGGCAGCGATACAAGGAATTTGCCATTTTCACTATTGGACCTAAACTTTGCAATAAGCTCATTTGTACTGTTATCAGTTACCATAATATCTGCTTCTATGGCTTTCCCTGTTTCATCTCTTACTTCTCCAGTAAGTAATTCCAATGCGTAATCATTATTTTTATTCAGTTTGATAATATAAATGTCTTGTTTTCCATATCCACCTTCTTTATCTGAAGAATAAAATCCAAGTAAGCCATTTGCAGCAAGCACAAAGTACACATCATCTGCTGTGGAATTAATCGGATAGCCAAGATTTTCAGGTTCCGTCCAACTCCCGTCATCATTTCTGGTAGTTCGAAATATATCATACCCTCCCATATTAGAATGTCCTTTTGAACTAAAATATAACGTTTTCCCATCAGGATGAATAAAAGGGGATTCTTCGTCGTACTTTGTGTTGATCGATTGAAGTGGAATTGGTTTTGACCATTTTCCTCCAAGAGTTCTTGTAGAAGTATATATATCCCTATCGCCAGCAATCTCAGAAGTATGAATAAAATATAACGTTTTCCCATCCGGTGAAAGGGAGGCTGCTCCTTCGAATCCTGTTGTATTGAAAGGAAGGGATTTTACTTTACCCCATTCAGTCCCTGCCAGGTCCGATGTATAAAGATCTCCTCCGTTGGTACCTTTGTACACAAACATCATTTGTCCATCTTCTGATATGCCCACACAGGCATCATGGCCCCGCTGCTCGCTTAATGATTTTATTTTAGTTGGGGTTGTCCATTTCCCTTGATTAAAAAGTGCAGTATAGATGTCTTCCTGCACGAGTTGCTCCGTTTTAAAAAACATACCCCTGTCTGGTCTTGTAGAAGTAAAAAATAGTTGCAGATGATCTGCAGTAA
>JANYCO010000542.1 GCA_025360235.1 Cytophagales bacterium | reverse complement strand
CAGATCATAAGAAAGTGAATGGCTAATATTGAGTGAAGAGTAACGGTGAACACTAAACAGGTTATATCCCTTTTCCCTGTTTAGTGTTCACTGTGTACTTGCAATGATTGAAGTTAAAAGTGTAATAAGCATGTATATTATCAAGGTAAAAGGTAAAGCTAAGATCCCCGACTATATACAATTTCGTGATGATAATTTTGTTTTAGTAGCGTATTTCAGAGCCGACAGGCCTGTGAAACTTCTAAAAAAATATGGACTTGAGGGGAAAGAAGAGGCTCTTAATAAATTAATACATGAGATTCCTTTTGGGAAACTGCAAAAGCTAGATTTGTAATATGGAATTTTCTACTAATCCGATTGTTTTATTAAAAAATACCAATCTCTACCACGATGATGTATTGGTATTGCACGACTTGGATTTTACAATAAGAAAAGGAGAGTTTGTTTACTTGATTGGTAAGACAGGAAGTGGAAAGAGTTCTTTATTGAAAACGCTTTATGCTGATATGCCTAATCCGAAAGGAGAAGTCATTGTGGCTGGTTTTGATATTCCTAAAATTAAAAAAAATAGAATACCCTATCTGAGGAGAAAAATTGGTATTGTATTTCAGGATTTTCAATTGTTGAATGACCGAAGTGTAGCGGATAATATATTTTTTGTGATGAAAGCCAGCGGATGGAAAGATCGTAGTAAAATGAAAGCGAGGTTGGCTGAAGTTCTGATGCAGGTCGGACTTGGGTCTGTAGGTTCTAAGTATCCTCACCAGCTGTCTGGCGGAGAACAGCAGCGTATAGTAATAGCTCGGGCGCTCATCAATGAACCTCTTATTCTATTTGCCGATGAACCTACTGGAAATCTTGATCCGGAGGTAGCTGATAGTATCATGAAACTTTTTCTTGAAATAAACCGAAGTGGTACCGCAATTCTTATGGCTACACATCAATATGGATTTATAGAAAAATATCCTGCACGTGTGTTGAAAGTAGAAAATGGTGTTGTATTAGATTCGGAAAAAGTTCATTTCCAGATGAAAACTGAAGTGTACTGATTTGGAGAATTTGACAAAGAAATTTTTAAATATTATTACTTATGATGTGCCTTACCCACCGGATTATGGAGGCATGATAGATGTTTATTATAAAGTAAAAGCACTCATTAGTCTTGGAGTAAGAGTGAATCTGCATTGTTTTTGGAATAGGAATAAGGCTTATTCAGAAGAGCTGTATGATTTGTGCGAAAATGTATATTATTATAAACGCGAATCGTTTCTCTCTAATTTCTCAACCATACCTCATATTGTTAATTCCCGTCAGTCCGAGAATTTAATTTTTAATCTTCTTCAAAACGAGCACCCTATTTTATTTGAAGGAATTCATAGTTGCTTTTATTTGGACCGCCCTGAATTGGAAGATCGAAAGAAGATTGTAAGGATTCAGGATGTTGAGCATGAATATTATTATAACCTTCATAAGATCTCGAAACATTTTATTTACAAAAAATATCTTTACGTTGAATCACTTCGACTTAAAAAATATGAAAAAATATTTGCACACGCAGATACACTAATTACTTTAAATGTGAAAGATCAGGAGTACTACCAACGATTATTTCCTGAAAAGGAAGTTATCAATATTCCTCCTTTTTCAGCTTTCAATACTATTGATATTAAAGAAGGCATGGGAACATATGCATTGTTTCATAGTAACCTTACAGAAATAGATAATAAGAAAGCTGCTATTTTCTTAATAAAAGAGGTTATCAAAAATACGAAAGTGCCTTTTATAATTGCCGGAAAGGACCCTGATAGTGAGCTTAAGCATTTGTGTAAGGATAAAAAAGTAAAAATCATTGCCAATCCTACAGATGAGCGACTGGACGAGCTTATTCGTAATGCACAGGTAAATATTCTGGTAAGTTTTATGCCCTGTGGAAGTAAAATAAAAATGTATCCGGTACTTTATCATGGAAGGCATTGTCTGGTAAATTCAAATATGACAAGAGGTTCTTCTTTTGCAGAAGTTTGTCATGTATCTGATGAAGAATCGGTATTGCGAAATCAATTATTATCGTTGATGCAAAAGCCTTTTACGAAGGATGATATTGAGCATAGAACAGATGTGTTAGGAGGAATTTCTTCAGAAAAAAAAGCTGAAATTTTGTATCAGTTATTTTGATTTTTTTTCAGACAAACAGAAAGCTCGTATAAACGCAAAGCATCAAAAAGTAGCAGCCACTTCGTCCATCCTGATTCTAATGCTTTTTTTACAAGAGATTTTACAGGGAAGAAGCACATTAAAAAAGGACCCAATAAGAAGTGTTTTTTTAAGGTTTGATAGAAACTGTATATATATACATTTGTCATATCGTCCCCTTTTAAAATAAGAGAAGAAAGATTTTTTACAGCAGTCAATTGTTTTTGGATAAAAATTTTATTTTGTTCTAAGCCTTCATGTACTATAGGATTGCAAATATGGACAATAGGTATAGATCGTTTTTTTAATTCCATACAAAATAGAGTGTCCTCATGTCCATATTCTTTTAGGGTAGAGAGAAATTGAATCTCGTGAACAAGTTTTTTTTGAATTAATAGATTTCCGGTCAGGAAAGAAGAGTAAGGATTTTTGACCCTTTTAGAAAGTTCTACCGATTCGCGTTTGAGACCATATTGTAAATGAAGGGAAGTTTCTTTTTTGTTGTGACTAACGTAGTCAATTCCTCCTACTACAACAGGTATTGATTTTTCAATGCACTCAATATATTTTTTTATAAAATTATTCGACCGAACAGAAATATCAGAATCCAAGTAAAGGATATATGGATATATAGCTTGTTCTGCCAGAAGGTTCCTTATTGCTGCTCTTCCAATATTTTGAGTAAGTTCTGAATATTTTATTTCGGAATGAGTTGAAATAGACTTATTTTTTTCTTTAAACAGAGTAGAAGCGTCGTCAATACAAATAATCTCAAATGGGATTTTACAGTCAATACATTGCTTGAATAAATAGTTAACCAATGTTACTATTTCGTTGTTGTAAACCGGAATGCAAATGGAAAGCATTTATAAAGATAATGGTTAATGGTTAATTGTTAATGATTAATTAAGGTGCTTTGAGTTTTGTTTTTGAAAATCTAAATGTGAGCGTTTGGTTTAATGCTTTTTTTAAGGAGATCACAGACCTGCCCTTTATGCCAATATTACTCCATAAGAATTAATTTTTTTTGTTTTTATTATTTATTATTTATCTGATAAACAGCAATTTATAATTTGAAATTATTGATGGATAATTAACCATTAACCATTATAGGTATGAATTTATCCACATGTGGAGTAAAGTGGAGTAAAGTGGTTGTTTTTTCATTTTTCTTCTCTAAATTTGTAAAAGTTCGAAATCGAAATATTAATGTCTTATTTTTCAAGTGAATATGAATGTAAACTGGATGCAAAAGGCAGGCTGATACTTCCTGCCCGTATGAAATCCAATTTGCCTGCTGCTTCGGGAAATAATATAGTGATTACAAGAGGGTTTGAAACTTGTCTGGTAGTGTACCCGGAGGTTGAATGGAGAAAAGTGTTTTCGAAAGTTTCCGGATTAAATGAGTTCAATGAAGAGTACAGAAATTTTCAGCGAAATTTCTTCAGAGGAAATACCGAAGCAGAATTAGATAATAATGGGAGATTCGTTCTTCCTAAATCAATGACCAAATTTGCCCAGATCGAAACAGAAGTAATTGTAGTAGGGATGGGTAATAGAATAGAAATTTGGAATCCGGCACTATACGATCAGTTCCTGATCAAAGACCAGAAAGAGTTTTCGAAACTCGCCGAAAAATATCTGGGAGACAAAACAAGTGATTAGTTATGAATGTTGAATGATGAGTTAAAGAATCATTCATAATTTATAACTCAAATTCAAAACTATGTATCATACGCCCGTAATGTTAAAAGAATGTATAGAAGGGCTGGAGATCAAGCCGGACGGAGTTTATGTAGATGTTACATTTGGAGGGGGAGGTCATACAAAAGAGATTTTGAAACACATTAAAGGCGGCAAAGTATTTTCATTTGATCAGGACGAAGATGCCAAAGCCAATGCTGATAAAATTACCGATAGTTCTTTCACATTAATAGAAGCCAATTTCCGCTACCTCAAACGCTACTTAAAGTTGAATGGAATAACTCAAATCGACGGCCTGTTGGCAGATTTGGGAATCTCCTCACATCAAATAGATTCTGCTGAGCGTGGATTCTCTACTCGGTTCGACGCAGAACTCGACATGAGAATGGATAGAAGCATGGAGAAAAGCGCTAAAGATATTGTTGCTACTTATCCTGAAAAGGAATTACACAAGATCTTTGGTATGTATGGGGAAGTTACGAATGCTAAAACATTAGCAGCAGCGATTGTAAAAGGTCGAGCGAACAATAAGATAAATACTGTAGAGGAGTTGAAAGCGGCTATCAAACATTTAGCACCTCGGGGAAAAGAAAATAAATATTTTGCACAGGTATTTCAGGCATTACGAATTGAAGTGAACGATGAATTGAAAGCGTTAGAAGAAATGTTGGTGCAAACAGCAGAAGTAATAAAGCCGGGAGGCAAATTGGTAGTAATGGCTTACCATTCTTTAGAAGATCGATTGGTGAAAAATTTTATAGGAAAAGGATTGTTTCATGGAGAACCCGAAAAAGACCTCTATGGAAATTATTCTAAACCTTTTGAAGCAGAGAACAGAAAACCGATAGAAGCAAGTGAAGAGGAAGTCGAAAGAAATAAAAGAGCTAGGAGTGCGAAACTGAGAATAGCTGCAAAGTTATGAATTATGAGTTTTAAGTTTTGAATTAATAAAATTTTAAACTCATAATTAAACATTCATAATTAAAAGAAAATGGCGAAGAATACATACAGAACAAGACAGGAGGAAGAAAGGGAAGTAAAGGGAAAGACTGAACCAACAAGAACAGTTTTCCAGATGATAGAGTCGACTCTGGGACTTAACAATGTGCTTACAAAAGGATTGCCTGTTCAGCAGATGCCTAAAATTTTCTTTGTAATGGGGCTGCTTATTTTTTATATCGCCAATACTCATTATGCAGATAAAGTGGTAAGGAAGATTGCCAAAACAAAATCGGAAGTAGAAGATCTGAGGGCGGATTATACAACATTGAAGTCGGAAAATATGGTAAAGAGCAAACAATCCGAAGTGGCAAAACGAGTGGCGTCGATGGGTATAGAAGAGAGTCTGGCGCCTCCATATAAGATTGAGGTAGAGGAATGAATTACGAATTACAAAAAAAACAATTAACCATTAACAATTAACCATTGAACATTAAAAGAGACATAGTACTTCGTTCACGCATTGCATTTGT
>JANYCO010000264.1 GCA_025360235.1 Cytophagales bacterium | reverse complement strand
ATGTCCAGAAGCAAAGACGCCCTGATCCGGTATAGAATAATAAATAACTGTTTGTTGAATGGTAAAATAAAAACAAAAGAAGAGATCATATCCATTTTTCAGGAATCTTTAGGCAAAGAAGTGAGTGAACGGACTTTCGCAGAAGACATACGATCAATGCGTGAGGATCAGGAACTTGGATACCTTGCTCCCATCGTTTTTGATAAAATAAACAAGGGTTATTTCTATGAAGATAAGAACTATTCCATCGACAATATCCCACTGAGTACAGAAGAAATTGAAGCACTTTCTTTCGCTGCCACCTTACTTGATCAATACAAACGCATTGGGATCTTTGGCAAATTTACCGGAGCCGTGGAAAAGATCGTTGATCTTGTAAAGGTTCGTCGTAAAATGGAGTCTGACCAGTTTGAACAGTTTGTGGAATTTGAGAATGCTCCTCTCATCAAAGGCTCGGACTTTATCGAGCCATTAATCGTTGCCATTAAAAATAAAAAGGTTCTGTCTATAGAATATCAATCTTTTAGTAGTGAGAAAGCCAAGACTCATACGCTTCATCCCTACTACCTCAAAGAATACCGAAACCGCTGGTACCTAAGCGGACTGGACGATGAGAAACAGGATATCATTACTCTTGGACTGGAAAGAATCTTAAACATAGAAGAAAAGCAGGGCCTCTTTTTCACTTCTAAAACCTTTAATGCCAAAGAATATTTTGGAAACAGCATTGGCATATCGGTAAACAACCAAAATACTACCCCTGAGGAAATCAGAATCAGTTATACACCTCAACAAGCCTTGTATATAAAAACCCAACCACTTCACCACAGCCAGGAAATCATTTCTGAAAATGAATTGGAGTGTGTGATGAGTTATCGCTTATGTCCTAATTATGAATTGAGGTCTTACTTACTTAGTCTTGGAAAGGGCTGCAAAGTGCTACAACCTGAGAGTTTGAGAAAAGATGTTGCGGAAATGGCGAGAGAGGTGGTAAGGTTGTATGAGTTATGAATTTTAAGTTATGAGTTTAAAATTAATTCATAACTCATAACTTAAAATTCATAACTTACTTTTCCCCTGCAAAATCATCAAACGATCTATCCCCTACTTTAATGATGTGTTTCCGAATAAACTCTGCTCCTTCCCTGGCTCCGTCTTCCTGATTCTTCAAACAACATTCCCATTCTAATACCGCCCAGCCCGGATAATTGTATTGCGCAAGCTTACTGAAAATTGCTTTAAAGTTAACTTGTCCGTCTCCCAAAGACCTGAACCTTCCCGGACGGTCTATCCAATCCTGGTAGCCGCCATACACGCCAGATCTACCACTAGAATTGAACTCTGCGTCTTTTACATGGAACATTTTTATATGTTCATGGTAAATATCAATATAGTCTAGATAATTCAATTGTTGTAAAACAAAATGACTTGGGTCGTATAAAATATGGGCGCGTTTGTGATTATTAGTTGCTGCCAAAAAACGTTCAAACGTTATACCATCATGCAGATCTTCTCCCGGATGAATTTCATAGCACAGGTCCACCCCTACTTCGTCAAAATTATTCAGAATAGGTACCCAGCGTTTTGCCAGTTCTTTGAAACCTTGTTCTACCTCTCCTTTCTTTCTTTGTGGCCATGGGTAAACGGTATGCCACAAAAGCGCTCCTGAAAATGTAGCGTGTGCAGTAAGTCCTAAATTCTTACTTGCCAAAGCCGTGTATTTTAATTGCTGCACTGCCCAGGCCGTTCTTGCTTCAGGATTGTTATGTACTTCCTTTGGAGCAAATACATCAAAGCCATTATCATAAGCCTTATGTGTTGCCACCAATTGTCCCTGGAGATGACTTGTCAGTTCCGTGATTTCCATTCCAAAAGACTGAACAATTCCTTTTATCTCATCTGAATAGGTTTTACTCTCTGCTGCTTTTTGCAGATCAATACAACGTTTGTCCCAGCTCGGAAGCTGAACTCCTTTATAACCAAGGGATGCAGCCCATTTACAAATAGAAGGAAGCGAATTAAAAGGAGCTTCGTCCGAAAGGAATTGTGCAAGGAAGATGGCAGGGCCTTTTATGGTCTTCATGTTAATGGTTAATTGTTAATGATTAATTGTTAATGATTAATTGTTAATGATTAATGGTTAATGATTAATTGTTAATGGTTAATCATTAACAATTAACAATTACCCACTCCCCATTCTCTTTCCCCGACTTAATCACCGCCTCGATAAATTTCATCCCTCTTACTCCATCCGCAACTGTTGGAAAATCATAAATATCTGTATCCTGTTTTGTTTTATTATTATGTTCATCCACTGCAAAAGCAAAATTTCTATACAGATTAGCCATCGATTCTAAGTATCCTTCGGGGTGTCCTCCTGGTAAGCGGAGATGTGCTTTTGCTTTTTCTGAAAGATAAGTATATCCGGCTCCTGCACGGAGAATTTTCTTCGGTTCTGTAGTTGATTTTAAAATCAGACTATTCGGGTCTGACTGAAGCCATTCCAATCCTCCAAATTCTCCATATACACGGATCTTTAATTCATTCTCTTCTCCGGCAGCGATCTGGCTTGCGATGATCACACCTTTTGCTCCATTATCAAAACGCACCAAAATATTCGCATCGTCTTCCAGCAATCTTCCTTCTACAAAAGTACTAATGTCAGCGCTAAGTTCCGTAATTTTTAATCCGGTAATATATTCTGCTAAATTTTCAGCATGTGTTCCTATATCGCCTACGCAACAACTAATGCCCGCTTGTCCAGGATCTGTTCTCCAGCTTGCTTGTTTCTGACCTTCTCCTTCTATATGTTGTGAGAGCCAGCCCTGAGGATATTCAACAATAATTTTTCTTATTTTACCAAGCTTCCCTCCTTTTATTATTTCTCTGGCTTCTTTCACCATTGGGTAACCAGTATAATTGTGCGTTACACCAAAAACTAAACCTGTTTGCTTTACGATTTTTTCCAACGCTTCTGCCTCTTCTGTATTAAAAGCTAGTGGTTTTTCACATAAAACATGAAAACCATTTTCCAGCGCAAATTTAGAAGGAAGAAAATGTAAATGATTTGGCGTAACAACAGAAAGAAAATCCATTCTTTCTTCTTTAGGAAGTGACTTTTCTTTCAGAATCATTTCTTCATAATTACTATAAACCCTTTTTTCATCAAGGTACAAAGAACGACCAGTTTCAAGAGAACGATTAGCATCGCTGCTAAATGCACCACAGACAAGTTCAATTTGCCCGTCCAAAGCGGCAGCCATGCGATGAACATTCCCAATAAATCCATCCCTGCTTCCGCCTACCATACCCATTCTAATTTTTCTTTTCATAAAGAGAAATAAGTGTATATTTACTTATTGCAATTTAAACACTTATTTGAAACTTATTCATTACCTTTTAGAAATATTCTATCCTAATGGATCAACAAATAAATGCCCAACGATTATTTCTTGCGAGTAGAATTGCACTTATAGCAACGGCTATGACTTTTTCCATCCGGGCAAATCTGATGGGGATAATAGGACTTGAATTTCATATACCTCCAATGGAAATGGGCATTGTAGTAAGTGCTGCCTTCTGGGGATTTACGCTTTCTATGATGATAGGTGGTTATCTCTGCGATCTTTTGGGAATGAAAAAATTACTGATAATAGCCTTCGTTGCACATTTACTAGGCATCCTACTTACTATCACTGCTACCGATATTTTTTCATTATTCATTTCAACGCTCTTTATCGGTATTGCCAATGGCATGGTGGAAGCGGCTTGTAATCCTTTGGTAGCAGCATTATACCCCGATCAGAAAACTAAAAAACTTAATCAATTCCATGTTTGGTTTCCTGGTGGTATTATGATTGGAGGTCTCCTGGGTTATGTAATGCATTTTATACTTCACCTTAAATGGGAGTGGCAAGTGGGTACTATTATTATTCCAACGCTTATATATGGAATTCTTTTCTTTAGCCAAAAATTTCCTGTTACTGAAAGAGTAAGCAAAGGCATCAGTATTTCTCAAATGACAAAAGCTTGTTTCCAACCCTTATTTATTATTATGGTTTTCTGTATGCTGCTCACTGCTGCCACAGAATTAGGAACCGGGCAGTGGATAGCGCAATTACTAGAAAATGTAGGTGTACCTTCTATCCTTCTTCTTGTATATATAAATGGGATTATGGCATTGGGCAGAGCCTATGCCGGAGAAATAGAAAAACGAATTTCGTCTTCGGGAATGTTATTGTTCTCTGCTTTATTTTCAGCAATTGGTTTAGTGTTACTCGGAAATATGACGGGCTACTGGAGTTTTGCAGCCGCATTCATTTTTGCAATAGGAATTTGCTTTTTCTGGCCAACGATGCTGGGTTTTGTTTCTGAAAATATGCCCAAAACAGGAGCGCTTGGATTAGCTATTATGGGTGGAGCAGGGATGCTTTCCGTTGCTTTGATCCTTCCAGTAATGGGTAATTTATACGAAA
>JANYCO010000536.1 GCA_025360235.1 Cytophagales bacterium | reverse complement strand
AAAGTAAAACTTCCTTTTACATGGTTGCCATAAATATTGGTTTGACGAATGGTTTGTCCGTCGAGTTGGTCTATCCATTCCGGAGGTCTGTCGGCGGTTAAGATAAGTAATGGAATATGTTGGAAATAAGCTTCAGCTATTGCAGGTGCGTAATTGTATGCGGCAGAACCGGAAGTGCAAATTAATACCGTTGGTAATTGAGTGATGCGGCTAAGGCCAAGTCCTATAAAGGCTGCGGAGCGTTCATCCGGGATAATGTATTTTTTTATGTCCTTTTGTCTTGCAAATGAAATAGTCAATGGAGCACATCTGGAACCCGGACTTAAAACGGCGTGTTTGATTCCTTTTAAAAAACAGAGTTGGGCGATGTTGTAAATTGCTTGCATTATTTCAGACTACCTTATTGAATTATAAAATTTGAACGCAAAGTACGCAAAGATTTCACAGAGAGCGCAAAACTGTGGTTATAAAATTTCAGCTACCACAAAAGTACTGCCTCCCACATATATTAAATCATCCTTATTTGCTTTGCTTTTAGCTTTTGAAAGAGCTTCATTAACAGATGCGGTAACTTCACCTTTTAATCCGGCAAGTTGAGCTTTTTCCAAAAGGGTTTCTGCTTCCAGTCCTCGTTGAATAGTAGGTTTCGTAAAAAAATACCAAGCGTCCTTTGGAAGGAGATCCAAAACCTTTTCTATCTCCTTATCTTTTACCATACCAAAAACAATATACAGCTGTTGATACGATAAGGTTTTCAATTGATCAGTCACATATTTTATACCAGCTTCGTTATGGGCGGTATCGCATAGTACAGTGGGATTTTTCTGAAGAAATTGCCAACGACCTTTAATAGTAGTATTTTCGACTACCTCTGCAAAACCTCTACGAATAGAGTCTTCCTGAATGTTCCAATCTTTTTCTTTTAGGATATTAAGTACAGTTAAAACCCCTTTTATATTTTTCTCCTGGTAAAATCCTCCTAAACCAACTAGCAATTTTTTGTATGAATATTCTTTAGTGGTAACGTCTGCTTCCATTTTCCCTTTGTTAAAAGAACAGTTTTCTATTCCGGATAAATCTTCAGCATAAAAGAGCGGGGCATTTCTGTCATTAGCTATTTTTTCAAATACTAATGAGGTTTCCTTTTGTCGTTCTCCAATCACTATTGGAATTCCAGGCTTTATGATACCCCCCTTTTCTATCGCTATTTTTTCCAAAGTATCACCAAGGTATTGGGTATGGTCATAACTGATATTAGTAATAAGTGTTACCTCTGGTACCAGGACATTCGTGGCGTCTAAGCGACCTCCGAGTCCGGTTTCAATAATAGCTATGTCAACTTTTTCTTCAGCAAAAAAATGAAAAGCCATTAGAGTAGTGATCTCAAAGAAGGAAGCTTGAAAAGATTTAAAAAAAACTAAATGGTCGTTTACAAAATTGGTAATTGCTTCTTTGGAAATTTCTATGCCGTTTATTTTTATTCTTTCTGTAAATTCTTTAAGATGCGGAGAAGTGTAGAGTCCGGTTTTGTAACCGGAAGATTGCAATACTGAAGCGAGTAGATGTGAAGAACTTCCTTTTCCGTTTGTTCCGGCAATATGAATGGTCTTTATTTTTTTCTGAGGATTATCAAAATGGCTACACAGCTTTTCGATCCTCTCTAATCCCGGATGGTAAGCGCCTCCCCCAATTTTTTCAAACATGGGAAAACTCGTGAACAAAAAATCAATGGTTTGTTTGTAATCCATGGTAATTTTGGAATACGAAGGTATAAAAAAAACCACCGGTTTCGGTGGTTTTTTTTATATGGTTAGAATGAATTATTCTTAGTGTTGGAAGCTAAATAAATAGCTTGATTTTTTCTTTTTAGCTTTTTTATGACTGTGGTGTTTTCCACCTCTTGGAGTTTTTTCAACTGCTGCGAAAGAAGTACTTGCTACTACCATCGCTATTACTATTGTTACGATATATTTTTTCATAGTGCCCACCGTTTAGAATTTTTAACCTTCCTTTATGTTATTATTTATAAATATTGTAAAAATATTTATAAAAACATAATGAAATAAGGATTATTTTTATAAAAAATTACACACAATGTACTTTAATAACCTAGAGTATTTATTATCAATACTTTACCAAAAGTTAACATGGAAGAGAAAAACCTCTGAAAAGGTCATTTATTTGACTTTTGACGACGGCCCGATACCCGCGGTAACTGAGTATGTATTGAACGAATTAGAAGCTTATAAGGCTAAGGCAACCTTCTTTTGCGTAGGTGATAATGTATATAAAAATCCTGAGGTTTTCAAGAGAATCATAGAAAAGGGCCATAAAACAGGAAATCATACTTTTAACCATCTAAACGGATGGGAAAATGAGAC
>JANYCO010000436.1 GCA_025360235.1 Cytophagales bacterium | reverse complement strand
TACCCCGTAGTTTAACTGGATTAAAACAATGCCTTCTAAGCTGGTGAGTGCAGGTCCAGTCCTGTCGGGGGTTTCATATAGAGCGATGACTGAATGGTTTAAGGTACCGTTTTGAAAACCGAGGTCTTCCGTTAGGAAGTATGGGTTCAAGTCCCGTTCGCCCTAACTTATTTAATCTAAATAACTGCTATGGGCGCTTAACTGCTAAACCATTTGCGTTCGTGCACGATCTTGGGAACTCCGATCTTATGACACACATGATTTTTTAGATGCTTCAATACTGCAATTCGAATTGAATTACGGGCAGGCAACTTTTACGTATAACTCCGCGCCCGATTTTAAACTTAAGTCAGAATGGCTTATGATCGAACACGTTATTTTATAGATGCCTTAAACGCCAACGTTTGGCAGTACCATGTTTAAAAGTAATTTTGTCTGGACATCAATATCATGAAGTTTGCATTTGATGTTTCCAATTCTATTATAAAATTGGATTAGTAATATTGATGGTATTTTAGGTCGAAATGTATCTTTAATCTCGCAAATGTATCTAAACAGTTTATTTTCTAGAGCTGGCTCTCAAAACTATATCTCTGGACTTAAATATAAATATTACCGATATCTATTCCAACCAGCTTTATTCGATATATATCAACTTTTTCTGAAAAGCAAGCTATATACTCTTGAATACTAATTACGGTTAGAGTATCCTTACTAAATCTGCGTTACGTACTTTTAGTAAACAAGTTGAGTGTTTTCATTTGGAAAATCGAATTCTGTTTCGTCCAAGATTTGGGTCTAACTTCTCTCTACAAGCCTTTATTAGAGGTAATCTAATCTTGCAAGTATGTTACGCAATATGATAAGGTAGTATCTATACAGGGACATTTACAACAGTGTTATCCAATGAAATGTCACCCTCTATAATTTGTCATAAATGAATTAAGTTTAAATCATAATAATATAACATATATCATTTACCTAAGCGTTTTCAAGCATATCTCGTCTATCTCAGGTTATAAAACAAATATGGGCTCAACGACAGTGAGAAATAATATCGCTTATTCATCAAATGTTGATTTCTTTCACACCTGATGTTAACACTATGATTCAATTATTATCAAGGTAGTCATGGTGATATGGTGCAACGTGTGCTATTTAATTCTCCCAGCAGCACACTATTCGAAACCAAAGAAGCTATACTTATTCTTTAGATGGTATTTAAGCGAGTATATTTATTACAAAGTTCACCTTTAGAGGCTAAATCTCCCGAAGCAATAATTGACACTTCGTCCAAAATACTTTCGCTTATAAACACAGATGGATACACGTAAATTTAAACGTTTATTCACGAAACCTCTTGAATTAGATATGCTTTACCTGTAATATCACTTGCTATAATCAAGCCCAATATATACATAATTCTTTTTAACTGAGGCTGTAACAAGATCATCTTTGATTTAGCATTAGCTTCCGTACGATTTCCAAGATAGCTGAAATACGTATGGATTCCGTGAGGATTAGGAAGTACTATGTTAAATAGTATTTTACTACTACGGTACAAGTATTTTACTCATACTGCCGCTACTATAGCGGTAGCTTTTTCAACTTTAGTTGAACGTAAAGTACTCGCTGCAATGGCAACGCAGAGTAGGGCCTAATTTTGTTGGGTTTTTAGGTCTTCCAACCTATCGCAGATGCTGCAAACTCATCTCTAAGGAACAGTTTTTCCAAGAACAGCTATATATTCCTCTTTATACTTGCACTATAGCTACATTTTTTCTAGTCTTTCGG
Source organism: Cytophagales bacterium (assembly GCA_025360235.1). GTDB lineage: Bacteria > Bacteroidota > Bacteroidia > Cytophagales > Cytophagaceae > JANYCO01. Next base: position 393 of record JANYCO010000436.1, on the reverse strand, counting down.
GATGGGCGTTATTCCATTCAATTTTTCTTTGTAATTGCTGATATAATTTAGGTATTTTATACCTTTTTGCTATATCTTCTCTAAATGTATATGGAATTATTATTGCCAGGCCGGGCTTTCTAATTCTAGATATGCCTTTTAGGTGCCTTAAGATCTGCTGCTCAAACGGTTCCTTATTGAAGTTTCTATAGGATTAATCCTTATAAACCTTGTACTTGTACAGGGTCTTTAAATATAACACACTTGTGATGTTTCAGATGAAATATGGTTATTATACCATTTTTTCCCTATTTTTTTTATTTCTGATTTCTGGACTTGCGAAACAAATAGACCTCCTTTCGACTTACCTGAGCTGAAGGAGAACTTGTTGCGGGATATAATGTAGAATATTCT
>JANYCO010000383.1 GCA_025360235.1 Cytophagales bacterium | reverse complement strand
TGATAGAACGTTCAGTAATAGACTTGGATATTAATTTAGGTTATTTTCCTTTGCCAGTTATCGCTTTTCTTATTCCTGTGTTTTCCGCATTGCGCTTAGCAAAATTTAATATCGATACCCGCCAGTCAGAATCCTTCATTGGAGTGCCAACCCCTGCGAATACTTTATTCATTGCTGGGTTGGCTTATATCTACACGCAAGAAAATAATTTTCTTTCCTTTCTCGTTTCTCCAATAAGTCTGGTGATTTTATGTATTGTGCTTTCTCTGCTTTTAGTTGCCGAACTACCTCTCCTTGCCCTAAAATTCAAAAATTTCAGCTGGCCGGACAATAAAATGCGTTATGTGCTGATTATTAGCTCTGTTGTGCTATTTGCAATATTAAATTTCACCTCCATTCCCATTATTATAATTTTATACATAATTTTGTCCCTAATCGAAAATAAACTAATTCGTCCTGTAGTCAAAAATCAATAATACTAAAGTCTCAGGACTCAATACTAATAACTCATTATCCATGAAATTCAAAGCAGAAATCAACGTAATGCCCCTTAAAGAGATTCTTGACCCTCAAGGGAAAGCAGTAAAATTGGGACTAAACAATCTGGGTATCAAAGAGGTGGCGGATGTCCGCATTGGTAAACACATTACAATGGAGTTGGAAGCAGCCAGTCAGGCAGAAGCGGAAAAAAATGTGGAAACGGCCTGCAAAAAACTATTGGCCAACTTGATTATGGAAGGCTTTACCTTTTCGGTGGCGGCTTTATAATACTTCGCCATTTTATACGTTAAGGATTAGCTTACATTTTTCACCTAAAATGGATTAATGTAAATAATCTACCACATACCTAATGACCCAACAAAAAAGGATATTATCCATCTCCCTTTTACTTTTTCTATTGGCTTTCCAGCTAAAAGCACAGATCATTCATATAAAATGGACGGCACCTGTGGTGATGCAGGACAGCACCTTTAAGCCTGTAGAAACTTTATATTTTTTGGGAGCCAAAACAGCCAAAGATCTTTTGCCTTATTACGAATTAAAATTATATAATGCTGCTGCTGAAAATTTCAAACTTCTTAATACCCAATACGAACCTCTTTCCGAAAAAGAAGTAAATCTTGTACAAAACAAAATACTTTCAGACGCTTTTAGTATAAGACTGCTAGTACAAAACAGGCAACCGTTAAGTGTGGTTTCTTTTGTTCCGCTTAGAATTAATTCTCAAACGGGTACTTATGAAAAATTAGTTTCCTTCAGTTATCAATACGACAAAGCTAATTTTTCAATGCAACAACATCTGGTTAAAAAAGCAAGTCAGCAAAAACAACTGGTCAATGCAAGAACTTCAGCTATGGCCGCTGCTGGTGGTTCGGTTTTGTCTTCAGGAAAATGGTTTAAGATTTCTATCGCTGGTACAGGGATGTATAAAATCGATTATGCCTTTTTAAAATCAATGGGCATAAATCCGGATGCAGTAGATATTTCTACCGTTAAGATCTATGGAAATGGAATTGGGATGTTGCCTCAGCCCAACTTAACAGCCAGGCCAGATGACCTAATAGAAAATGCTATTATGCAAAAAGGGAATGGTACTTTTAAAGACGGAGATTATATTATATTTTATGGGAAAGGCCCTGATACATGGACGTACAATAATGTCGAAGGAATATTTAATCATACTAAAAATGTTTATTCAGACAATAGTTGCTATTTTCTCACTTTTGGTTCTGGTTTCGGGTTGAGAGTTACGGATACTATTACCACAGGCCTTGCTGCTCAGACGGTGATGTATTTTGATGATCGTGCTTTTCATGAGAGTGATCTTTCTAATTATCTTTCTTCGGGTAGAGAATGGTATGGAGAGGATTTTGATACAGACAATACTTCTCGTTCCTTTAAGTTCAAAACAGCTGGATTGTTAACTGGTTCCGCAATAAAAGTCACATCTTCTGTTTTAGCCCGCTCTTCTACCTCAACCAATTTTAATGTTTACTTAGGGGATGGAACGGGGCCGGCTACTTTTGTAGGGAGCCACAATATGTCGGCTAGTAATCAATTTGCTTATGATGCTATAGGAGATGCGGACAGGGAAATATTTACACTGGC
>JANYCO010000339.1 GCA_025360235.1 Cytophagales bacterium | reverse complement strand
GAAATCCAGAACCAGTCTTAGAAAGCGCAATTTTCCTCTTTCGCTATTTTATGAATCAAATCAGAAAATGCCTCCCCTGATTCAATATTTCTTCCTTTTCTGTTCATGTCTTGTGGTGTTGTCAACAGTACATCAGCATTGGGGGCAGAAAACCTTACTTTTTTAATTACATTTTTTATTTCGGATTCCATAGTGGAAGGAATTTCATCTGTATATAAATAATCATTAGTTCCGAAATCGATAATTACGAAATCAGGATTAAGAAAAGGTAATTGATCCTGAAATAAGGTTTGGGCCAGGATTGAGCGGTATTGAGCGCCTCCTATTCCCAAACAATGAAGTATTAATCCATCTCTTTGTCCAGCCTCCAAACTCATGCCATAAAGTTCAAATTCGCTTTCATGTGCGTTTTGTTTGGTAAGCTGAACAACAATTGTGTCACCAATTACAGGAAGTTCAATTTCTACGTAGGGTTGGTTGGGACAAACATAATTGTCAACTATAACCAAGACTTCTTTGTCTCTTGTTTTTATAATAAAGTCGTAACTCGACTCACTCTTCTTACAAAAAAGTTTGAGAATTTTATTTACTTCAGGAAGAGGGTTTTTAAATTGAATTGTAAAACTGGCATCACTGTCGAAGGTTTGGCACGTAATACCAGAAGCGCCAAGCGGTAGTTTAGGTGCATACTCAATACTTCTCGCACATTTCCAACTTCCGGTGTAAAAAGATTTATAATCGTTGCCAGAATAAGTTTTAGCAATTGAAAAGGGGAATACCATACCTCGTCCTCCGTTGCCTTTTATTAGTTGCAGATTTTTGCGCACCTCTCCTGGAAAGATATCTGATTGAATATGTGAATCGCCAAGATGTGCAATTGTTATAGCATTACTTTCTGACCACTTTGTAGCAATTTTTGTCAGGGATGATTTGTTATAAAATTGAATATAATTTAACTCAGGGTGAAGACAAGCATTTATTGTAGTATCCTTATTCTGGATGTCCTGCGCAACAACGAATTTCATAGTTGCAACAATCGTCAACAATACAATGAGGCTGGTAAAAAGGGTATTATTTATTTTATTGTTCATTGTATTTATTCTAACTATTTATTCTGTAAAGATAAACTGCATCAAGAACCAAGCCTGCCTACAGCATTTATTTAACAGTATCTTTTTTAATGGACACAGTATCAACTGCTATTTTCTTCTCTGCTTTTTCAGGTTTCGCGGGTCCTTTGTATGATTTCAATAAAGCAGTTTCTCTCGTTGAAGTATAACGCGTATTGACTACAAAAGTATTGTGTGCGAAAATGAAATCAGTGATTCCATTTTCTTTTATAAAATCAGGAATATTAGATTTAAAAGAGCGGTAATCTATCACAAAGACTTGTTCGTAGTGTAAAGCTAAATAAGGAGCAAATGCATTTCCATAAGAATCTTTGATGAGCAATATTTTTCTGCCATTTTTGTTGGGGGTTGTTATTTTGAAAAGAGGAACATCTCCTCCGATAAAGACGCCATAACTTCCGGGCCCACGTACACTTTCAGCATAAAGTTTTGCTGCATATTGTTTCTTTGATTTTTCATCCAGGTAATAAACACAGGTGGTAGCTACTGGTAGTTTAAAGTATTCTACACTGTCGATGTTTTCTTTTAATCGTTTATCGTGTGTCAGGTTGTAAAGAGTACCTAAGAATTTCTTCTTTGTTTTCTTTTCCAGTGAAGTAAGTTCGTAAGGAGTAAAACCAGCAGCCTCGCAAAACGCGCGGTACGCATAATATCCTCCAAGGCCAGTCCAATGGTGGTCGGTATTAAAGTACAAGTATTTGTCAGTATTCTTCCTTAATTCTTCATAGGCGTGCACAGGAACAATGTCAGGATCTAATGCTGCATATACAAGATCGATATTTGTTTTCTCGTAATTGTTTTTGTTTTTATATTTTGCAGGCAAATAGAAATCTATCGGAGTGGGTATTTCAAGGCAAAATATTTTTACTTCAGGTGGTAACGTTTTGCGGTAGAGGTTTACCATAGTTGTGAAAGGTTTTGCAGTACTGGCACTACCTCCAAACATTTGAAAGGCTTTTCCACCATATATGAAAACAGACTCCACATACTCCCCTCCATTTTTCATGGTATCAAGAAGCAGGGCCATGCTGTCCAGCTTTACTAAAGCAAGACTATCGGAAAGTGTAGAATCAATTTCTATGGATTTCTCTAAATCTATTTTCGCTTTTTCGTCTTTCTTTTCAATATTATAAATCATGACATCTTCTGCTCTGTAACCATAAAATTCTTTAAAACCAGAAGCCAGTTGTACCATAGGTTCCCGGAAAGGGAAATTGTCAGCATAATAAAGCTCAATGCTGTCGGTATAAGCGCCTTCTAAAAGGTTATGAAAACTATACGTTGGAAATGGGCAAAGGACTCTTTTTTCTGTTTCTGAAATTTTTTCTTTTGGTAATAACAAAGACAATAATCCTCCCATAGAAATTATGGAAAAGAATACCAAGATATTGGTCCAGGCGATGGAGAGTCTTTTTTCCTCTTGAGGAATTTCTTGTTCGTTCGGATTTAATTCTTTCTGGTCAGTCATGATTTTTAATTAGAATCTGAAATAAAGAAATGGGTTATAACTTTTTCCTACCAGTAAAGCCGTACAAATGATCAGGAAAGCCGCACTTAGTAGGATAAATAGACAATGTATAACGACATTGTTGGTTACATGTTTTTTTAGGAAAGCAATTGTATGAGGAAAGACAGGCATACAACAAACGAGAGCAAGGATCATCCAGAACATATGATTTTTCATTACTAATTCCAGCTCGAAATCCCAAACTGGATTTTTGGTGAACCCAAACAGCAAACTACTAAATTGTTTTAGTTTGGTGAGATCTGTAAAATAAAATAATGCCCAGCCGATTAGCGCAGCAAAGAGCAAATAGATGTGACCGATGAATTTCGGTAATTTCTCTAATATTTTTGACAGGAATAATTTTTCCAGTCCAATTAACAAACCAAAATACAATCCCCATAAAATAAAGTTCCAGCTGGCTCCGTGCCAAAGACCAGTTAAAAACCAAACAACAAATAAATTTAACATTTGGTGTTTTCTGTTTCCTCCCATCGGGATATAAATATAATCCCTGAAGAAAGAGCCCAGTGAAATATGCCATCTTCTCCAGAAGTCGGTAGCAGAGCGTGCGATGTAAGGGTAGTTAAAGTTTTCGTGATAATGGAATCCAAACATTCTTCCTAAGCCTATGGCCATATCGGAGTATCCGGAGAAGTCAAAATAGATCTGAAGGGAAAACATTAAAAGACCAAACCAGCCTGCGCTAACGGATAAAGTCTGCATGTCAGAGTCCAAGTATTGCGCTACTAATTCACCTGCTACATTGGCGAAGAATACTTTTTTGAATAGTCCGAAACAAAACCTGGTGACACCTTCACTGATGTCGTAAACATCAACTTTTCTATTATCTATTTCATGCGCGATATGGCTGTAACGAACAATAGGTCCGGCTACCAGTTGATGATAGAGCGAAACAAATAAAGTAAATTTCATGTACGACTTCTGCGCTTTTACCTCACCGCGGTACACATCGATTACATAAGAAATGGTTTGGAAAGTATAGAATGAAATCCCAATAGGTAACGTAAAAGTTGGTACATCTAAAGACAATCCAAAAATTGTGTTGATGTTTTCGTAGAGGAAAGAAGAGTACTTAAATAAGATAAGTAACCCAAGATTGATTGTGATCGAAGAAACGAGTCCTGCCTTAGCCCAATGTGTGCCTCGGTTCTGTTCGATTAATAAGGCATTCAGATAATCTACCGAAGCGGAAAAGATCATTACAATAATCCAGACAGGTTCTCCCCATGAATAAAAGAAGAGCGAGAAAAGAACCAGCAACCAGTTTCTATAATTTTTATTCCCCGAAGAATAATATAGGATTAGATTGAGTGGTAAGAAAAGAAAAATAAAGAGTAAGCTAGCGAAAACCATATTTATCTATCGACTAATTCGTAATGCAAGTATTGGTTAGTATTAATTTTCTTAAATGATCGTTGTATGTTTCGCCATTGGCGTATTTTATTCGCAACAAGAATGCATAATAGTCTTCGTTCGGATCGGTATAATGCCTCTTCTGCCAACGTTTGTAATATTCTACAGACTTTTTCCAAGTTTCAAAACGGAGATACTTTCCTTTGTACCTAAACCCGAAGAGATTATTTTTGCTCATTAGAAATTTTGAATTGTACCAACCTGTTTCCAGTACCGACTGCTTCAATACAATTTCAGGATGTTCGATTCCTAATTTAATAATATAAGCACAAACCTTGTCAGCCGTGACTTTTGGTTTTCGAGTCTGAGCTTTTATGCTATTCGCAATAAAAATAAACAAAATTAGGACAACTAGCTTACTATATTTCATCTGAATTTAGTTTTTACCAAAAATTTTTATCAGACCAGAATCTTCAGGAAAGCAGGATTTTTCTATTTGAAACAAGTCTCAAATTTAACTTATTTTCCAAAGATTAAATTATAGGGAAGACAGGATCTAACTAAAATTCAAGTTTAGCCACATTTTTATTTGTAAATACAATTATTGAGTTGTACTTTTGATTTACCGAAAGTCAGTTACTTTTTATAAGTAGTTGATTTATAGAGAAGAGGGGAGAGAAAGGCTCTGAGAACCTCTAGCAACCTACCTGAAAAGTAAGGTGCTAAATCCTTTCCCAAAGATTGGGAGCATATAAATTGATTATTTGATATGACAAATTCTGTAAAAAATTCTGTCTCTACGGAGATGTTAGAAAGCAAAGATTTCCTATACACTAAAGGGTTTACACTGGAGGGTGGAGAGAAACTCGATCAATTAAAAATCACTTACAACACATTTGGCACTTTCAATAAAGAAAAGAATAATGTGATCTGGGTTTGTCATGCGCTTACTGCGAATTCTAATCCGGTGAGCTGGTGGCAAGGTTTGGTAGGTGAAAATTTCTTGTACAATCTGGATGAGCATTTTATTGTTTGTGCTAATATTTTGGGTTCTTGTTACGGCACAAGTGGACCATTAGAAATTAATCCTAAGACTGGAAAACCCTATTATCTTTCTTTCCCGCAAGTGACCATTCGTGATATGGTGAAGGCGCATGAGTTGCTTCGCGAACATCTTGGCATTACAAAAATTCATACTTGTATTGGTGGTTCACTTGGCGGACAACAAGTGCTGGAGTGGTCCATTATGAATCCTACACTTATTAGTTATGCGATTCTGATGGCAACGAATGCGTTTCATTCTCCATGGGGTATAGCCTTCAACGAATCACAACGTATGGCCATCAAAGCGGACCCAACCTGGAAAGACAATAGTGCAGAGGCAGGCAAAATTGGAATGGCTGCAGCCCGCGCTATGGCACTGCTTTCTTACAGAACCTATGAAACCTATAAGAAAACACAAAGCGAAGACAATTGTGAATTGGTGAGTGACTTCAAAGCGATTTCTTATCAGCAATATCAGGGAGAAAAATTGGTGAAAAGATTTCATTGTCATTCATACCTATATCTAACCATTGCAATGGACTCACACAATGTAGGGCGCGGCCGCGGTGGCGTAGAAAAAGCATTGGAAAAAGTACAAGCTAGAACATTGTTGTTGGGAATTGGAAGTGATATTCTTTTCCCCCCTTCCGAACAAAAATATATTCAGCAACATGTGAAAGGTGCAGTCTATAAAGAGATTGAGTCTTTGTATGGGCATGATGGGTTTTTGATTGAGACGGAGGAGATTGGAGGGGTTATTAAGGCGTTTTATAAAGGGTAGTTGCTGATAGTTGATTTTTAATTTTTGGAATTAATTTTTTTAGAATTTTCAATAAAGTTTACTTATAACTAAACTAAAATGTCTATATTTACGTTAAGCAGAATAAATGAGATTGAGGGGAAGCTCAAGTTTTACAAACTCTTTATCAATGGAAAGTGTGAGTTCGATAAATTTTATGAGCGATGTAAAAGGGATGGAAATCTCGTTAGTGAATTAATTCAGATTCAAGCAAGAATGCAGCTTCTTTCTGATTTGAAAACAATACCTAACGAAAAACACAAAGACATTACTCCTAAAAATGAACAGATAAAGGAGTACGAAATAAAAACAAAACATTTGAGAATATATTTATTTCATGACAAAGCGAATGGAAGAGTAGTAGTTTCTGGAGGGAAAAAGACAACACAGAAGAAGGACATAGAACATTTTAGAAAAATAAAAAAAGCATATTTTGACCAAAATAAGAAATAGCAATGCTAAAGAAAAAGGAATTACTAAAAACAAAAGAATACTGGATTGAAGAAATACAAAACGAGATCTCTAATCAGGTTGTGGGTTATATGAAAAAAAATAATCTTAATCAAAATGAGTTAGCCGAAAATCTTGGGTTTTCAAAAGGGTATGTTTCAAAGATTTTGAAGGGGGAGTGTAATTTTTCTATTAAAAAGCTAGTTGAACTTTCACTAGCGCTGGGGAAAGCTCCATTGATAAAATATTTGGATTTAGAAGAGTGTCATAAGAGGCCGTCGATTAAAAAATCAACAGAAGTTAGATTTCTTTCAGACCGCACTGTGGCATAACATTTATGTTGTGCTTTTTGAAGTACACCAGAGCACTTGCAAGCCACAATCATAAATGTTACGTCACAAAGAGAAGCAACAAGAATTTTTAATGATATTAATAAAATTTCTGTTCAATGAAAAAGATAATAACCATACTTGGACTAATAGGACTGATATGTTGCTACAACATTTACAAATCGTTTGATGCGGAAAATCCATTATTTGCGAAAACTATTTCATTAACCGACACAACAACTAATCCTTGTCATCAATTTAAAGAATTAAAAACTGCCGAAGAATATTTTCAGTCGGCAAATATCAGAACAAGGGGCTGTCCAAATGACAGTTTGATGATTGTCATAGCTGCAAAAGAATATGAATTAGCCGTTAAGATTGCCCCTAAATTTTGGCAGGCAAGACGCAATTATGCAAGACAATTGATAGCATTGAAACAATATGACCTTGCAATTGAACAACTAACAGAAGCTTTGAAATTAGTTTCGTCAGAAACAAACCCTGACCTAAATCTTATGAGAGGACAGGCGAATTATGGGTATGGCAATTATCAAAATGCTATTGCAGACTTTGATATAGCCATTAAGTACCAAAGCAATATTGACTATACTTTATTATGTAAGGCAAAAGCGCAATGGAGACTAGGACAACATGATAACGCTTGTATAAATTATAAGAAGGCAATTGAATTAACTCCGCACCTTGCGAATAAGAAAGAATTTATAATTTGCAAATAAAGAAGTGACATTCTTTTTTCTCCTTCCGAACAAAAATATATTCAGCAACATGTGAAAGGTGCAGTCTACAAAGAGATCGATTCTTTATATGGTCATGATGGGTTTTTGATAGAGACGGAAGCTATTGAGAAAGTGATAAAAGATTTTTATAAGGCTTGAGGCTATTGATTTTACCACCGTACTGTGGCATAACATTTATGTTGTGCTTTTTGAATTACACCAGAACACTAGCCAGCTGCACAACATGAATGTTATGCCACAATGTGAAACAACAAGAACCTTTACAAGCTTATTTATCAAGAGTCAATATAGGATTGCCTTTGAGTTTCAAATCGCTGGACTTTCATCAATTTACAATATTCTAATCCAAACTGGAATTAATACGATACTTTAATTTATTAAAACAGGCTTATTTTACTTTTCTGCAAATTCTTAAAAGGGTTATCCGCAATTTTTTGATTTCCCCTATTCTCAAAATAAAGGACTTTCTATAAATTAATCCCCTTCTGTGTAACTTTTCCTCCTCTTTTTTTCCTACCATAATTCGTGAAAATAAATTAAAACTAGCTTTTAATGAATATGGTAAAACACTTACTTACACTTACTCTCTTACTATTCACCTGCTTTAGATCATCTGCCCAGTGTACAACTTCGCCTACATTGGAAGCCGTTAGAAACGGCAATTTTGAAGCAGGATACCTCACTAAATCCGGAGCGGGCCATACCTTTGTGGCCAATGGCCCATTTGATTTCCAGTCGGATCTTACAAGTACCTCTAATTTTGCCGCTAACCCACCTACAGGTACTTGCCTGACTTCTATAGCCAATCAGTATGCTGTAGGAAGGGCAGAGCCGGGAATGACCTGTACGGCTTCTCCAAGACAAGCCTTTGCCGGAACTGATTATATTGGGTATCCTGGCTATCCAAAAAGTTTTAACGATCACACTCCTGGCTTAAGTGGAAATGGCTTTGCCCTTATTGGCGATTTTGAAGGTTATGCGGGAGGCAAATGGGATGCCTCTGGCCTGCCATGCATCTGGAGGCAACACGTGTTTATTCAGCCAAATGAAAAATATTTTTTTTCTGCCTGGTTTGCCAACTATAACAGAGACGCTGATCTTGCCCGCAGTGGTCCTGGCTTAGGCACTTTGTACAATACCGCAGATCTTAATTTTGTGGTTGTGCCAATGATAGCGGGTGCACCACAATGGGCAGCCAGAGCTAATCTTGGTACTGCTACACCAAACGACGAAATGGTATGGCAGCAATTTTACGGACAATGGACTCCAGGTGGAGTATACACAGAGGCTATGATTCTGATAGAAGTACAGACAGCCAACGCTACGTTCACCAACGATATTGTAGTAGATGATATTTCATTTATAAATGGATGCAGCAATTTAACATCATTGCCAGCTTCTTCCATCCCTGATCTTGGAGCTGATTTTTCTTTGTGCGTAACAAATGGAGTGGCTACTTTAAATTCTAATGTAGCAACGAGTCCAACAACTCAGTTCTGGTGGTACTCTGGAGCTGGTTCTCCTCAGGTAGCATTAATATCTGCAAGTTTAACAGCAAACACTTATGCAATAAGTGCTCCTGGTACATATAGAGTATGTACACAAAATTCCGGATTACCGTCAGGCTGTTCAGCTTCTTCAACTATTGTAGTAACGGCTACTATGCCACCAGTAGTAATTGCGGATGCAGTGTTATGTGCTTCTTTAACTACTACCCTTTCTACTTCAGTAACCGGAACAGGACTTACCTATAATTGGTATAAAAAACCAGTAGGTGCGCCTACCTCTACAAGTGCCTCCATCACGACAGGAATTGTTGGTACTTATGGTGTAAAAGTAATTCCGGGTGCCGGTGCTGCAGCTATTGGCTGTGCAACGGTTACTTCAAACGATGCCGTAGTTACTTCAAATATTAGCACCCCCTCTATTGCATCAAGCAATTGTGCAGGAGCACCTAACGGCTCCTTTACTTTGAATGCAACAGGAAGTGGCAATACATTCACCTGGTATAGCGCCGCTTCAGGAGGTACTGTACTTGGTTCAGGTAATCCGGCTACACTTAGCATTTCTGGTCCTACGACCGTTTATGTTGAAAATACAACCACATCAACAGTTGGTCCTACCGTGGCCTCTGCACTTTTTGACGACGGAGGAGGAGGAGGA
>JANYCO010000310.1 GCA_025360235.1 Cytophagales bacterium | reverse complement strand
CGGCCATGGTGGTGATGGAGTTGCGGGGCACCCCGTTCGAGCTGGAGGGCAACGACGACCGCAACGCGCGCCAGGCCCGGATCAACAACCTGGTCCGCGCGGTCTCGGACGACAACGTGCTGCTCTGCTCGCACATGGTGAAGTATCGCCTGGGCGACTTTTCCATAAATTTTTCCATTGCGTACTTCATAGTTTGCCCTTAAACTTCCATCTGTATTCTTCCATATTTGACGACCACTCTCCTGCCCTTTCCTGTATTGAAAATGCTTAGACAAACTGCCGTCTTCGTACCATTCAAAACAACTCCCTTCGTAAATATCGTCTTTAAAATTATATTCATATGAATGATTTCCACTTTCATACCAACCCTTCTGTACGCCTTCCTGTCTTCCGTTGACAAAAAAACGCTCTTCTTTCAATTTGCCGTTACTATACCAATGACGACGAAACCCTTCTGTTTTTCCTTCAATATAAAAAGCAATATAAGCAGTATCACCATTAGGATACAACGAATATTGCTTTCCACTATAAAGAATATTTTTAAAATATAACTGTCCTGACTTTATCTTCCAACCTGTAGAATCAGTACTTTGGAATACTTCTGGTATTACCCTTTTTGTAGAACAAGAAAAAATAATACCTGTCAACAACATTAATAAAATAAGTACCCGCATTTTATTTTGTTGCAGTACCCGCCGTACCATAATATCCACTTCCATTGATATAAGGAGCATCTGCGGTAACATGATAATGATATATCCCGCTTGGATAATCCGCTGTAACGCCTGTATGTCCATGATACGCATCAAGATCCGCACTTACCAGAGTGCTGCCATTTTCAAGTGGGCCATATACCGGAAACCCATCCAAAAGAAATCCTAACAAGGCATCTTTTCCTTTTTTGCCCGTAAGATAAGTTGGTTCAACGTGGTAGTGATAACAATAACTTTGATCAGGATGACCTCCATACTGATCAAAGGAGTTTATTTCAGTGGTAAGCGGCTGACTAGGTCCTGCGTATTGATTATAAAAAGCTACACCATTTAAAGAAACACCAAAAGATCCCAATCCTGTAGCCGCATGATTAGAAGCCTTTGTAGGATTAAGTGGAATTTTATAGGTATAATTTTGGCTGGCAATCTTATTTGGATTCTGACTCCAACTTGCATTTGTACCATTATAAGCCTCATACAAAGTCGATGACCATGAGGTCCCTTGGTAATATGGACTTTTATGATCAGGACGTCCTTCTACTTTTATGACCACATAATCACCTTCTACGTAAATATCAGATGCACCATATATTTTTTTATACACAGATGGAACCGGTGTAGTAGTATTAGCTGTTGTAGTATCCTTCTTACAAGCATAAAACAATGTCCCACCTAACAATAATAGTGTGAAAGACAGCAGAATTGATTTGATTTTCATTTTTATGGCATTTAGGTTTGAATGTTAAGTAAACGTAACCACGCTAATATTGTTATAATTTTTACCTTGAATTTAAGGTGAAGAATCTAAAATTGACTAATTTAGTGTTTAAACAAATAATTTTACGATTATGATAAAAGCAAAAGAAATTATACTATCTGCAGTAACAACTGCCTTCAGTGTCTTAACCCTAAACGCACAGCAAACATTAAAAGTCCCTGCTCCTAGTCCCACACAAACCTTAAAACAAAACTTCGCACTATCAGACATTACGATTGAATATTCCCGTCCGAGTGTAAAAGGCAGAGCTGTATTTGGTGATGTAGTTCCGTTTGGCAAAACGTGGCGTACAGGCGCCAACGCCGCTACCAAGATCACTTTTGGTGATACCGTAAAAGTAGAAGGTAAAACTATTCCTGCCGGCACTTATGCCCTTTACTCTGTTCCAAACAAAGACAGCTGGGAAATCATTTTCTACAAAGACCTGACACTTGGTGGAAATTTTACCAACTATAAAGCGGAAAATGAATTAACCCGATTTACAGTTAAACCAAGTTCTTTAAGTTACAAAATGGAAACATTTACTATCAATGTTTCTGATGTTACCCCTACAACAGCAACAATAGAATTGCTTTGGGACAAAACCCGCGTTGCATTTGGCGTATCCTCTGATATCGATTCAAGAATCATGAAAACTATCGAGACTGCTTTAGCGCCTACAGATACTCGTCCATTCTTTCCTGCGGCAAATTATTATTATGAAAATAATAAAGATCAGAAACAAGCATTGGATTGGGTAACAAAAGCGATTGAGCAAAATCCAAAAGCATTTTGGGCTATCATGTTGAAGGCTAAAATTCAAGCGAAGTTAAAAGACAATGCCGGAGCCATCACAACTGCGGAGCAAGTTATCGTGGTTGCTAAAGAAGCAAACAATGATGACTATGTGAAGCAGGCGGAAAAATTTATTGCGGAAACCAAGAAGGCGAAATAATTATTAACTTTAAGTTATTAGTTATGAATGAAAATTCAAGGTTTGCCAGTGGCAGACTTTGAATTTTTTTTAGGCTTACCTTTTTCGATTATCCAGGACAAAGACATCACAATCAAACACCCAATTAAATTCAACCACAAAAAAGCTGTCAAATCAATTATCCATGCAAAAATAATAAATGCTTCAGAGACAAGCGCTGCATAGAACACAGCAGTCCCCCCTACTTTTTTCATATAAAAAGCAACAAGAAATATTCCTAAGATCGTTCCATAAAATAATGAACCTAGAATATTTACAGCTTCAATAAGATTGCCAAATTTACTTGCGTATAAAGCAACTACCACGCAAAACAATCCCCAGCCTAACGTTGCCCATCTTGAAGCATCCAAATAGTTTTTATCATTTTCTTCTTTTTTAAAAATACGCTTATAGAAATCTACAACCGTTGTAGAAGCTAAGGAACTCAATCCTCCCGCAGTAGAACCCATACCCGCAAGAAATATTATAGCGATGAGTAATCCTATCATTCCAACAGGCAAATGCTGTGTAATAAAAGTTAAAAAAACATAATCTGTATCTTTTGATTTTTCTTCACCACTATTCCTTTCCACTAATTGAATGGCTGATTTCCGAATGGCATGCGCCTTTCTATCGGACTCTTTAAGATTAATCCGTGCATTATCAATACCAGCCTTATCATCCAAATCCAATGCTTGTATTAAAGCGTTTACGTGCAATTGCTTTTCTGCATGCGCCTTTTCATATTTGGCTTCGATATTCTTATACTCCTCTTTATAAATACTATTCTCAATTTTTGCAACTTCTACTTTGTTAAAAAAAACAGGAGGAGTGTGGTATTGATAAAAAACAAATACTAAAGTACCAATAAGTAAAATTAAAAATTGCATCGGAACTTTTATAAGTCCGTTCATAATCAAACCCAATCTACTTCCTGTAATAGAGTCTCCTGAAAGATAACGACCCACCTGAGATTGATCAGTTCCGAAATAAGACAAGTGCATAAAAAATCCACCAATTATTCCTGACCATATATTGTAACGATTGTACAAATCAAATTTTGTATCGATGGCATTTAGCTTATCCATCTTGCCGGCTATATGCAATGCGTCGAAAAACCCAACGCGAGAAGGTAACAAATGAATAACCATACAAGCGGTAATAAACAGACCCGAAAAAATTATTCCCATCTGCAACATCTGTGTGTATGCAACGGCTTTAGAACCTCCATATACCGTATAAATAATTACTATCCCTCCCAAAGCCATCGTGGTATAGGTGATCTCAATATTTAAAATTGAGGAAAGTATAATAGATGGAGCATAAATCGTAATCCCTGTAGAAAGCCCACGTTGAAGCAAAAACAGAAATGCTGTAAGCGTTCTTGTTTTATTATCAAATCTACCTTCCAAATATTCATAAGCAGTGTACACATTTAATTTTCTAAAAATAGGAATAAACGTAACACATAAAACCACCATAGCAAATGGCAATCCGAAATAAACCTGAACAAAACGTAGACCATCGCTATAGGCTTGTCCGGGAACTGATAAAAAGGTAATCGCGCTCGCTTGTGTGGCCATTACAGATAAACCAACCTGATACCAGGGAATCTGTTTGTCTGCCATCAAATAGCCGTCAATATTTTTAGCACCTCGTCCCTTCCATATTCCGTATAGTACAATCGAAAGTATTGTACCTATTAAAACAACCCAATCTATCGAACTCATTTAAAATAGTTGGTAAAAAAGTAAAACATGATTATAAAAGCTATCAACACTCCTATTACCAAGGTATAGAGATTATTCCAGGTTTTAAGAATTGGAGGTTTTTCTTCTTCCATACTCTATTTGTTTTGAGGAAGACTAAGCAAATTTACAAACAACCGGTAAGCCCCTGGAACTCCCACAGGCAGCTCACGAAAGAAGGCCAATCCCGTATACACAAAATTTCCTTTTCCATATTTGGCAACAATTAAACTTCCTTCACTTGGTTTCTCATTAGGATCATTAATAGAAAATATTGTTTCGTAATTTTTATCCAGTTCAGTAGCAAAATAAATTCCTCGTTCTTGTACCCAACCTTCAAAATCTTTATCAGTGATCACATTCGGATAATTTAAAATCGAATGTATTGGTTTTGTAAAACGAACTTCAGCCGATTCATTCGTCACCCTATCCCTTGAAATAGTAAAAGGGTATGGTCCAATTTTAGCTACAACAGGGCCTATGCGGTTATTGG
>JANYCO010000250.1 GCA_025360235.1 Cytophagales bacterium | reverse complement strand
TGCCACGCTAAAGTCTCCAATCGTTTTTCCGGAACCATTAACCTTGGTAGCATAAGCATTGATTTGCCAGTTCCATGTTTTGGCTGGACCTGTTTCTCCTTTTACCCATATCGTAACCGTGTCAATAATAATTTGAGGATCGGTTACTGTGATTATAATATTTCTGTAATTGTTATTGTCATTACTTGAGATAGCACCACATGTAGCAGGGGTAACTGGTCCTACATTTCCAACGAAAGCCTGGCTTTCTTCTACATAGACAGTGTACACGCCTGCAACTGGTGCGTTTACACTTGCCTTGGGGATACTTGCAGGATTATTTTTTAAAGTAGTAGCTAACGAAGCTCCTCCACTTGAATTTTTATACCAATTATATTTTCCTAATCCAGTTACATAGGGTGTTAATGTTCCACAAAAAGTTAAAGGGCTTGGTATGGTATAATTTTGAATGTAAGGACTTATTACAATCTGATCTGTAGCAGGTGTATAAGGCGTACAAGGAGAACTGATACCGATATAATCGATTTGTACTTTATAGGTACCAGTAGTAGTTACATTATATGTAAGACCACCAGCTCCTGTAGTTTGAGAAACCTGAACTCCGTTTTTATACCAGGTAAATTTATAATTATTAACTAAGGTTGGGTCAATTACAAAACCTGAATTTAACGTTGTTCCAGCATAAGTTGAGGCACAAACTGTCATGCTTCTTGGACTGATATTAGCTTTAGGAATCGGATCAGGGAAGGTACATGGAGGTAAGGTGAAGGGCACAGCAAAGCTTTTGCAGGTGGTATTACCAACAGCCAGACCCAACTGTCCATAAGCATTATTTCCCCATGTGTATATTTGATTGTTTGATGTTTGGTAGAATCCCCATGTATCACCATCGGAAATGCTTATTGCATTGGTCGCCCAAACTCCTGCAGAGGTTTCAATGTAAACAAGAGTTGGTGATCCTGCGCCTACTCCGTTTCCAAGGTTACCTCCAGATGCTGCAGTACCACAGGCTCCATTATTACCCCAGGCTACTGGTATTCCATCGGATGTTACTGCCATGCCAAAACCTTGTCCACCTGCTATTGAAATTGCTTTCAAATAAGTTTGTCCGAAACCAGCTCCTGCTGTGATTCCCCATTGTCCAGACAATACTTTTCTAGGATCAGAATGTGTGGTAGTAGAAGTGTTTGTACCGGTGCAACCTCCCCAGCCTCCGTTACCAAAGGCCCATACATAACCATTTACATCAAGAGCCAGAAGGAATACATCTCCTGCCGAAATAGAAACAATATTATCTAAAGGTAAACCACCAGCAAAGACAACAGGTCTTGCAAGGTTATCACTTCCCGATTCATTTGTGTTGTTGCTTCCTCCTGCAGGACTTCTTCCCAGCATCCCACTTCCTCCAAATATTCCTGTACCACCACCCCATGAATATACTGTTCCAATTCCATCACTATCTGAATCTACCAGAGCATATCCCGTATTATCACCAGCTTCCACCTGAATTACATTTTGAAGATTTGTTCCCGTAGCTCCGTCTTTGATGTAGACAGGAGTTGTTTTGTAAGCGTTAGTTCCATCACCTAATTGTCCCCAGTCATTTCTGCCCCATGACATTGCTTCACCTGTATTCATGATACAATATGAATTGTCGTTTCCACCTGAAACATATTTTACCCCTACCAGATAAGGTGCTAATGCACCTCCACCTCCCGGAGAAAGTCCTTTTGATACCCTTGTAGGAATAGTTAAGGCCTGACTGGCACTACCTGTTCCGCATTGTCCCGTTCCACCTGTAAAGGCGTTATTTCCCCAACACCAGGCACCATTAGAGCAGTCCAAAGCCACGAAGTGAGCGCCAGAACCTGCGTCTACTGCTTTTACTTTTACTCCTGCCGCACCAAAGAGAGGATCAGTAGTTGGAAATTGTGCCTGAATAGGATAATCTTCCTGAGGATTTACTGAACCATTACCTAATATTCCAGTAGTGGCTCCACTAACATTTGTTCCCCAGGTATAAACAAAACCGTTTGCACAAATAATAGTGGATACAGAGTTTCCTCCGGAAACCAGTAAGTTTTGTGAAAATGAATTTACCGAACTAAAAAACAATACAGCTATTAACAGCCAACTAAGCTTACTTCCTTTTATCATAAATTTTTGACGTTATTATTTCCAATTTCTAGCTACTTCCCGGCAGACCTACAACTCTTTAAGTATTAAAATTTATTTA
>JANYCO010000244.1 GCA_025360235.1 Cytophagales bacterium | reverse complement strand
CAAATGTTAAAATTGCCTTGTCGAAAAGCGATTTTAATAATTATTCTATGGAATTTTTTGAATATACAAGAGATACGATACTGTTAGTGAATAGCAATGGTATCCCTGAGCCTGCGGTGGATGGAAATATGATCAAACCTGAGCAAATGGATTTTGTTTTGGTTCCATTATTGGCGGTAGATGAAAGGGGAAACAGGATTGGCTATGGAAAAGGATTTTATGATCGGTTTCTGGTTAATTGCCGTGATGATTGTAAAAAAATAGGATTATCTTTTGAAAAGCCAGTTTCTTTGATCATTCCGGATGAATTTGATATACCAATGGATTTCTGTGTTACACCTGAAAAAGCTATTTATTTCAGAAAGAAATAAAATTATTCAAAGTCTGAAGCACCTTTTAAAAAGTGTTTTTCATTAAAATTTCAGATATTTTTTAACTTTATCTTCCAAAAGCCCTTTATTAGGCCTTTAAAATCATTAAAAAACGAATTTATATTAATTTATTCAAATCATCTTCAGATTTGATTCAATTTTACTTCATATGTTTAAATGATTTTTATATCAGAAAAAATGACAAAAGTCATTGTATAAACCAAATTAAAAAGTAGAAATTATGAAAAATGCTTTAAACATACCCAAAGATGGTATAGAAGGTTTGAAGGAAAACTGGAAAAGTGATTTCCTGTCAGGGTTCATGATATTCTTGCTGGCGATGCCGCTCAGCTTGGGTATTGCAGACCAAAGTAAATTCCCAGCCGTATTCGGTTTGGTTACCGCCATCATCGGAGGTATGTTAGTTAGTATTATTGCAGGCTCACCTCTTACTATTAAAGGACCAGCTGCAGGACTAGCCCCAATTGTGGGTGGTGCGGTGGTAGCTTTCAGTGACAATGCTACTTTAGGTTGGCAAATGACTTGCGGAGCAATTGTGGTAGCTTCCATTTTTCAAATTCTTTTTGGTGTTTTGAAATTAGGTTCAATGAGTGATTTCTTCCCGGCTTCTGCCATTCATGGGATGCTTGCTGCAATTGGGATCTTGATTTTTGCCAAGCAATCTCACAATCTTTTGGGGATAGCAGGTAAGGCATTAGTAGATAGTGAAGGCAAACCGCTTAAACCGCTAGGGTTGCTTACTCATATACCAGATAGTATCATGCACCTTAATCCTCATGTCACAATAATTGGTGTGTTATCACTCATAATTGTGTTTGGCGTTCCTTATATAAAGAACAAATATGTAAAACTGGTACCTATTCCAGTAATTGTTTTGGCGGTTGCAATTCCGTTGGGAATTTTCTTTAATCTGAAACAAGACAATCCGAAATCACTTATCATAATCGGAAATTTTATCGATCAGGTTGTAAGCGGATTTAAAGGTGAAAACATTACTTTTTCCGGCATGACCTCTAACACTGGTACTTTTATACAATACGTACTTCTTTTCTCTCTTATCGGTTCAATCGAATCATTACTTACAGTAAAAGCAATTGACGGTCTTGATCCTTATCATAGAAAATCAAACTATAACAAAGATCTTATCGCCGTTGGACTTGGGAATCTTTTCTCAGGACTTATAGGTGGTCTGCCAATGATTTCTGAAGTGGCCCGTAGTAGTGCCAACGTTACTAATGGAGCTAAAACCCGTTGGGCAAACTTCTTCCATGGTTTTTGGTTATTAGTTTGTGTACTTGCAATAGCGTTTGTTTTGGAGATGATTCCAAAAGCAGCTCTGGCAGCACTTCTTCTAGGCGTTGCATATCGTCTTGCAGCCCCAAGACATTTTATCCATGCATTTAAAATTGGTAAAGAGCAACTGGCAGTTTTCGTTGTCACCATTGTGATTACCATTGTAGAAGACCTTTTGATGGGTGTTATTGCGGGTATCGTTCTTGAATTTATTCTGAATTTTATTTTCGCAAAATCTGCAAGCAATGTTTTTAAAGCTAATTTCAAAACGGAAAAAGATTCAGAAGATCATTATACTATTGCCCTGATCGGGTCATTAACGTTTTCTAATTTTAATTCGTTGAAAAAAGCTATACTGACACTTCCTGAAAAGGCACACATTAAACTTGATCTTGCGCTTACCACCTTCATAGATCATAACGCTATAGAACAACTTCGCCACTTGGAAGAACATGTTCACCATCAAGGAGGAGTTCTTCTTGAATTTAATAAAGTACATCTTGGAAGAATTGGAGGACATCGTCTTTCCGCACTTCGTGACAGATCTCATATTGGTGCTGAACAACAATTGCCAGTGCTCAAAGAGAGAGAAATACTTGCAAAAGATTTAGGTTACCAATTTGTAGAGTTTGCTAAAAACGAAATCCGTGATAAGTTTTCTAAATTCTACCTATACAAAAAAATGAAGAGTGTAGAATCGGCAATCATGGGTAAAACCGAAGGTTCTGAAATTAGTATTGTGGACTTTGTATCTCAAGAACAATTGGGACTTGGTACACGTGAAGTACATTCTACAATATTCCTTGTTCGTACGCAATTGCACATACCTGATTTTGCGCTTGAAGTAG
Organism: Cytophagales bacterium; assembly: GCA_025360235.1. Classification (GTDB taxonomy): domain Bacteria; phylum Bacteroidota; class Bacteroidia; order Cytophagales; family Cytophagaceae; genus JANYCO01. The sequence goes on along the minus strand of JANYCO010000244.1, from coordinate 759 downwards.
AAGGGGAGGCAGATATTCTTGCAAACGCTGGAAAAGATATTGACTTTGAAAAACACCCGGACTTCTCTGGATTCTATCTTTTGAGAGGTGCAGATGAAACGGCTGTTCGTAAGTTCTTCACTGGTGAAGTAATCCAGTTCTTTGAGGAGGATAAGGATTACCTGGTAGAAGCTATTGACGGCGTATTGTTGATTAAAGTTAATGCAAATCATCTATCAAATGATGATGTGAAAGCTACAATGACGCATATCCACAATTTATTAGAAGTGTTTAAGAAGGCCGTTAGCCATGTTAAATAAGCAGGTGAGCGCTTAATATTGAAGTAAAAAGTGCAGGCAAATATGAAGCCTGCATTTTTTACTTCAATAATCATTGCGAATTTAGATTTGATGTTAGAATTTAATAAAATATTAAACCTTTAAAAATTTTAATTTAACTATAAATTAATTTGTAAAAATTATGAAAAAAATAATTACATTATTTCTGCTTGTCTTTTCTACCTTGGCCTATGCGCAAGTGGATAGTATAAAGCTAGCCACAAGAAAAAAGGAGGCTATGCCTTTGAAGCCCGTTAAGTATTTACTTAATGAAGATGGATCTAATTTTATTCAGGTGACCGGATTGGTTCAAACATGGGTGCGATTTAATGGCAGTAACCCAGGAACTACGGTGAACTTGGGGAAAGAACAACGAACATTCGATATCGGAATGAGAAGAGTTCGTTTTCAAATAATGGGTCAACTTACAAATCGTATTTTC
>JANYCO010000162.1 GCA_025360235.1 Cytophagales bacterium | reverse complement strand
GGTTTTTTATACAACAGCGGTAGTGCCTGTCCAAATATTGTATTTATCAATAACGTTGTAGCATCTTCTACCGGAAATGGAATTGAAATACGAGGCGGACAAAAAAATAATCTTGTATTTAAGGGTAATATCATTGGAATGAATAAAAATGGCTTAGGAACTACTTTCGGAAATACCAAGACAGGCCTATATATACATCCAAGCAGCAGCACGGGTTTAATAATTGGAACCAGTAATGTGACAGACCGAAACATCATTTCCAGAAATGGAAGAGGAACTGTCTTTGCTTGCGCCAGTATTGATGGTGCAGGGTTAATGATAGAGAGTGTTACAGGAATTACAATCCAAGGAAATTATGTTGGTGTAGACGCCACAGGACTTACAGCAGCTGGAAATGGAAATACGGGAATCAGTCTAAATGGAAACAATGGAAATATTCTTATTGGAGGAACTAGTGCTGGCACTGGAAATATAGTTTGCAGCAATGGATTTAATTGTTCTCCAGCCAATGACCGACATGGAATTCAATTTGTAAATACTAATACTGCACCTTTAAATGTACAAGGTAATTATGTAGGTGTTGGTAGTGACGGAGTAACCCTATTAGGAAATAGCTCGGAAGGTGTTGGTACATGGCAAACCTCAGCCATCACTATTGGAGGTGCTACTACAGCACATCGAAATATTATTGCAGGAAATGGCATTGGGGTACACATTCAAAATGGAGGTACAGCTATAGGAAATCATGTAATTCAAAATAATTATATTGGTACTGACGTCTCCGGAACAATTGCAAAACCGAATGGTACAGGAATAAGAATCGCAAATTTTGGTTCAAATACAATAGGAGGAGCTGGTGTCGGAAATATTATTTCCGGAAACACCACAATCGGAATTTCTCTAGAAAATTCAAGTACGAATACCATTCAGCAAAATTATATTGGAGTAAGTTCAACACTCGCTCCGATGGGCAATCAGAATGGAATGAAGCTCTGGGCCAATGGAGGAAGTGGAAGCAGTAGTTCAAATATGATAGGAAGTACTACAACAACTGCGCTTGGAAACATTATTGCATTTAACTCTGTAAATGGAATCCTTGTTTTTGATGCTGTTTCACAAAAAAATACGATCCGAAGAAACAGTATCTATTGCAACGGTACAGTAAGGGTAAATGGTATAAATTTAAATGGATTAGGTAATATCAACCTTTCTGCACCGGGTCCTTTAGTTGTGCCAGCCTACATTACCGCTCCTGCTCCAGGAATCGTAGTTGCCAACACTCCTGCAGGTGATATTGCTGGAACGGATGTGGTAGAAGTCTTTTTCGATGATGGCTGCGGAACTTGTCAAGGGAGAACATTTCTTGGAAATGCTACCAACAGCGGAACGCAATGGTCGTTCTCTCCTCTGCCTGCGGCTGCAGACTGCAGCCCGAAAGGAACTGCGGCTTGCTTATCTGGTATAAAAAATATAACCGCTACAAGAACGGATAATAATGGAAATACTTCTGAGTTTATGGATTGTGATCCACTGCCGTTGCCTGTAGAGCTAATCTCTTTTACTGCCAATAAATATTCAGCCAATGATGTATTAATAAAATGGACTACCGCAAGTGAGAAGAACAACGCTTACTTTGAATTAATGAGAAGTACCGACGGAAAAACGTTTAAGCCAATCACTAAAATACAAGGATACGGCAATTCTTCTTCTCTAAACAATTATGACTTTATCGACGAAAACTTATCTGATGGCGTATACTACTATGCACTCCTTCAGGTTGATTTTAACGGCAAACAAACCATGACACAAATCATCACCATTAACACTGGATTGAATAGCACCATTGAAATTGTACCAACAGCGCTGGTTTCCGGAGACCCAATAAAAATTCTAAACTTCACAGGTACTGAATTGCTTGAGATTTCAGTTACCGATATGAATGGTCAGGTTTTATCTGAAAAAAGATTAGTAGCCGATATCGAAACATATATTTCTACAGCAGGCATGGCTTCTGGTGTTTATTTGATAAAAATAAACACTGCGACAAATAATATTGTAAAGAAAGTGTTGGTTTATTAAGTGTTTTAGTTCTCAGTCAGTAAGGCCAACATCTTTTAAAGGTGTTGGCTTTTTTATAAATGTGTAAATTATTTAATAATAACAACTGTAACGGAATGAACCAATGTAAAGCTCAAATAGTAAATACATTTACTACAAAAGATTTTGTAAACGGTATGTACCAAATAGAAGCCATTACTGAAAGTGGAAACGGATCTTTGATTAGAATTGTATTGAACAAATAGGAGGCTTTACTGTTTCTCTAAATTATTTATCTATAAATCCCCGAATCAAACTCACCTGCTCTTCCAACGAAAGATCATGATAACAAAATCTTTCACCTACAGGCAAAATTTTTGAAATAATCTCATCCTTCCCATTTACAAAAACCATTTTCGATTGCGGGTTATCAGCCAATTCGGTGGCCATTTTCAAAAATCGCTTCGAACTATTAGTCGATCGTATATTAAATAGGACACAAGTTTTAGTAGCACTCTTAATCGCCTTCTCCGCCATATCAATCAGGTCTTGTCCGGAAAAATTATCAAGGTCCAGAAAGTCGGCATGCGGGATCTCTTTTTCCAACAATTCATAAAAGGGGTTGGAATAGCTGAAATCCTGTTCCTCAGTGCATTTAATGTATAAAATAAAATTCATCCCGATGGGCTTTTGAAATACCTAATTAATCATAAATTTACGATATGGAAATCAAAGATTTGTATAAAATATTTTTAGAGTGCAAAAGTGTTTGTACAGACACCCGTCAGATAAGTGAGGGGGGACTATTTTTTGCGCTGAAGGGAGCAAATTTTAATGGGAATGAATTTGCCGGAAAGGCAATAGAAATGGGTGCTGCCTATTCTATCATAGACGAAGACAGTTACAAAGTGAATGAAAAATACATTCTAGTCAACGAAGTTCTCTCTACGTTGCAAGCATTATCCAACTACCATCGCAAACAATTTGACATTCCATTTATCGCTATTACAGGCTCAAATGGCAAAACTACCACTAAAGAATTGGTTTCTGCTGTTCTTGCCGCCACTTATAAAACACAGGCTACAAAAGGAAATTTAAACAACCATATTGGAATTCCCCTCACTTTACTTTCTATCCCCAAAGGAACTGAAATGGCTGTGATCGAGATGGGCGCCAATCATCAGAATGAGATTGAAAGCTACTGCAAATACGTTGAACCTACTCATGCTTTAATCACAAATATAGGCAAAGCTCATCTGGAAGGCTTCGGTGGGTACGAAGGTGTAAAAAAAGGAAAAGGAGAACTCTACGAATACATCCGAAATAACAATGGTGTGGCCTTTGTAAATTCTACCGATACAGTTTTAATGGAAATTTCTAAGTTCAAAAAACCCATTTTATATCCAGCCAAAACAAATTTCTACCATTGCGAACTTTTAGAGTCTACGCCTTTTGTAAAATATAAATCAGAAGACGGAGAGCCTATAAAAACAAAACTTACAGGTAAATACAATTTTGACAACATCGCTGCGGCTTTGTGTATTGGAAAATATTTTAAAGTTCCTGCTAAAGCAGCAAACAAAGCTATCGCAGCGTACACACCTGATAACAACCGCTCGCAATTTGTAAAAAAAGGCAACAATGAAATTTTATTGGATGCTTACAATGCCAATCCTTCTTCTATGAAAGCAGCGGTTGAAAATTTCGATCGCCTGGAAATGAAAAATAAAATTATACTGCTTGGTGATATGTTTGAACTCGGAGAAGAAAGTGTAATAGAACATACGGCTTTGGGGAAATTACTTTCCAGTTGCGAATTTCAAAAAATTATTCTTTGCGGAAAAAATATGAAATATGCGTCCGAGCAACTTTCGGCCGTAGATTATTTCGAAACAAAACCAGAATTAATTGAATATCTTGTAAATAATAAAATCTCTAATTCCTCTGTCTTAATAAAAGGTTCGAGAGGCATGGGACTGGAGAGTGTATTGGAATTCATTGGATAAGTAAACAGAAAAAGAAACAACACTTTAACACCAAAATAATGCAAACTTCCATCACCAAAATGTTAGGTATCCAATATCCCATTATCATGGCTCCCATGTTCCTGGTGTCGAATACTGCTATGATTGTGGCTGCTCTGGAAAGCGGTATTACAGCAGCCTTTCCTGCTCTTAACTATAGAACAGACAAAGAACTCCGAGATGCAATTGCAGAAATAAGAAGCAAAACCAACAAACCTTTTGGCGTAAATTTAATTGTCAATAAATCGAACTTCAAATACAAAGGGCAATTACAAACCTGCGTTGAACTTCACGTAAATTTTATCATAACTTCTCTTGGCAATCCGAAGGAAACAATCGAACAATGTAAAGCAAAAGGCATAAAAGTTTTCTGTGATGTAGTAGACCTTGGATATGCGGAAAAAGTGGAAGCTCTGGGCGCAGATGCCGTGATAGCAGTAAACGCAGATGCTGGCGGACATGCAGGAAATATGAAAGCGGAAGAGCTTATTCCACTTCTAAAAAAACATATTAAGATTCCTGTTATTTCTGCGGGTGGTGTAGCTACAGGAGAACAATTAAAAAAAGTATTGGATCTGGGAGCAGAGGCCGCCAGTATCGGCACCATTTTTATTGCTTCTAATGAATCTCCTGTTTCCGAAGATTACAAAAAAGCATTGATCCAATACGGCGCTAAAGACATTGTAAAAACAACCAAACTTTCTGGTTCTGCACTTACCGTAATTAACACTCCCTATGTACAAAAGATGGGTGCTGAAGCTGGCTTTTTAGAAAAATTTATGCTGAAAAATAAATGGCTGAAGAAATACATGAAATTATTTGTAGCGCTTCGAGGTATGAAAGCCATTGAAAATGCAGCTTTCAGTGCTACATACAAAACAGTCTGGTGTGCTGGGCCATCGATTGAATATATTGAAGAGATTAGGCCATTGAAGGAAATTTGCGAGAAGCTTATTCATGAATTTGAACAAGTTAATAAATAAATCCATTTTGACTTTAATCGTTTAAGCAATTATTAAAACAATTGCTTATCTTTGACATATAACCATTTTTTATACTGATATAAAATATTATTTAATAGAGTTTATTTTTTAATTCAACAACTCAACTTATGGCTAAGAAAAAACAAAAGAGTATAAATTCGTCTACTATTTTTATTGCACAAGCAATTGAACTAGTTGAAGTAGCTAGAAAGCAAGTAATCAAACAAACCAACAGTGTGATGGTATTCACCTATTTTTACCTAGGCAGATTGATCGTCGAAAATGAACAAGGAGGCAACTCCAAAGCCGAATATGGTAAAACAACCATTATTCTTCTAAGTAAAAAATTAACAAAAGCATTTGGCAAAGGATTTTCAGAAAGAAACATAGAACTAATGCGCACGTTTTATATTTCCTTTTCATATAAAAATGTACCTTTTCCAATTCCGCAGACAGTGTCTGCGGAATTGGAAAAGGTACAAAAACAAAGGGCTACAAGACCAAAATCATTTATAGAAACATTTCCTCTTTCGTGGTCACATTATGTTATTCTTAGTCGAATCAAAAATTCAGACGAATGCTCATTTTACGAAATAGAATCTATCACAAACAATTGGGGTGTGAGAGAGCTACAACGTCAATTTGATAGTGGTTTATTTGAACGACTATCTCTAAGCAAAAATAAAAAGAAAGTAAAACAATTGGTTAGCAAAGGACAAATCATAGAAAAACCAGAAGACATTTTAAAAACCACTGTCGTACTTGAATTTTTAGGACTAGATGAGAAAAAAGAATATTCAGAAACAGATTTAGAAACCGCTATTATAAATAAAATCGAACATTTTCTATTGGAAATGGGTAAAGGATTTCTTTTTCAAGGCAGACAAGTCCGTTTCACGTTCGATGATGAAAACTTCTATGTTGATCTTGTATTATATAATCGATTATTAAAATGTTTTGTGCTTGTCGATTTAAAAATTGGAAAATTGAGACATCAGGATATTGGACAAATGCAGATGTATGTAAACTATTATGACAGATATATAAAACAAAATTCAGAGAAACCCACCATCGGCATCATTATTTGTAAAGACAAATCTGACACCATTGTAGAAATTACGTTACCCAAAAACAACAAGCAAATTTTCGCTTCTCAATACAAATTATACTTACCTTCTAAATTGGCACTCAAAAAATTAATAACGTAGTAGAAATTGTTCTTAAATAGATTCCGCAGACAGTGTCTGCGGAATCTATTTAAGAACCTAAAACAGGAAACAAAAAAAATAATACTCTAGCTCTTTAATACAAACTCACTCCCCCCTACTACACCCATACCTAGTCAACTCATAGTTATATATTATTTTCCCCAATTTTTCCATAAAAGGAAATCCGACACTATAATAATCATAACGGCCATCGTTGAGAATTTCATCGTCGTTAACATAGATCACTGCAGAAAGAAAAAATTCTACCTTATTCCTAGCATCCACAAAGTAAGCAACATCACTCATAAAACCATATGCCATCCCCACTTTATTGTAAATTCTAATATTCGGATTGGCTGGACCATTATAATTTCCATAATAAAGAAATTTTCTAAAACAGTCGTAGTAAATACTATCGTTCTTCCAGGCTTCTACTCCTGATTCCCTAGGATGCATTCCCATTACTTTTCTTAAAAATTTATAATCATCCTCGTTCAGTTCAAACCTCGAACTTGGCTGAATAAATCCAGGTGTCATAATTGAAATCAGCATTTGATGAGCAGAAATAAGTGGCAAAAAATTACTGCTGGAAAAATCTTTGGCGTGGTTTATTTTTTTTCTTCCGTCTAAATAAGCCTTTCCTACAAATACATTTTTTGCTGGGTTTAAAAATTTCCTCATCGTTGTTAAAGCCTCTTCTTCGTACAATACATTTCCTGAAGTATCGACAAATTTAAAAGGTCCGGAAACCCTGTTCTCCTCTTCTGTCGCTGAAGACAAGCGCTGTATAAGACGTGTATTGGTGTAGCCTTTCTGAAACAAACGTAAGTGCGAATATTCTTGTCCCAGGAAATCATAAACTCTATTGAACGCATAGTTATCGCTCACCACCATCATTTGAGTAATGTTATCAGCAAGTGAAGGAAA
>JANYCO010000141.1 GCA_025360235.1 Cytophagales bacterium | reverse complement strand
ATCGCTTCGCCCGATGAGTAAAGAAGATATTGCAAAAAATGTGATCCGTGGTCAGTACACCAATTCAAAAATAAAAAATGAAGAGGTGAAAGGCTATCGTGATGAAGAAGGAGTGCCTAAAGAGTCTCGTACAGAAACATTTATTGCAATGAAACTTTTCATTGACAATTGGAGATGGGCAGGAGTTCCTTTCTTTATCAGAACAGGAAAAAAATTACCTACTCGTGTAACGGAAGTAGTGATTACTTTCAAACATACACCACATCACCTCTTTAAGTACAATGAAAACATGCAGAGTACCAACAACCAGTTGATCATACGAATTCAGCCTGATGAAGGGATCTTATTGAAATTTGGAATGAAAGTACCAGGAGCAGGCTATAAAGTGGACACAGTGAATATGGACTTCCATTATTCAGATCTTACCAATGCGTATGTTCCAGGTGCATACGAAAGACTTATTTTGGATTGTGTACAAGGGGACTCTACTCTATATGCACGTGGCGACGCTGTGGAGTCGGCATGGGAGTTTATTGATCCGATTCTTCAGGAATGGGAGAAAAATAAAGACCTTAAAGTATATGGATACCCTGCGGGAAGGTGGGGTCCGGAAGAAGCAGAGGCGCTCATGAAGGCAGAAGGGCCAAATTTCAGTTGGAGAAATCCGGGAGCAGCTTTGACGGACGATGGGTTGTATTGTGAATTGTAAAAATTAAGATCCAAGATACTAGATATCAGATAAAATGGTTTATTTTGTTGATATCTAGTATCTTGCATCTAGTATCTAACATCTTCGGTTACCTTTCTTACAAGAAAAACATTAATCCCTGAAACCTTAAAAGAGTTATTATAGTATAATGAAGATATGAAATATTGCAAAAACGATATTTTAGTCTTAATTTTGAGTTCTAATACAATATTTAACAATTTAAACGCCTAAAGAGCTGCCTATGAGATAAACCTCTACGTTACCAAAACTAGAGTCTTATGATTGATAACAAAATGAGCGACGCTGAATTAGTGTCTCAATATGTTAAAGGCAGTGAAGGAGCTTTTGCCGTTCTCCTTAAGAGGCATAAATCCAAAGTTTTAACAACAATTTTCCTGATTGTCAAAGATCGTGACCATGCAGAAGATCTTTTGCAGGATACCTTCTTTAAGGTAATTCGTAAGCTGAAAGCTGGTGAATACAATAATGAAGGCAAATTTGTGCAATGGGTATGCCGAATAGCCAGAAATATGGCTATTGACAGCTTCCGAAAGGATAAAAGATACCCTCACCACGATATTGACGAAGTGCCAAGAGTTTTCAATTCTATGGATTTTTCTGAAGAATCTATGGAGTCGATTAAAATAAAAGACGATACTCATGCGTTACTAAGAAGAACGATTCAGGCACTCCCTGAAGTTCAGCGAGAAGTGGTCATGATGAGGCATTATGCCGACATGAGTTTCCAAGAGATCGCAGAAGAGACGGGAGTAAGCATCAACACTGCCTTGGGCAGAATGCGTTATGCCCTGATCAATCTCAGGAAACAATTGCAAAACGAGCATAATTTAGCCTATGATAAAAACAACTACCCCCAATGAAGTAATCCTTAATGTTTATAATGAAACCAGCGAGAAATCGCAAAGGAGCTTCCACACAGAATGTATCCTGAATGCTCTTCTTTCAGAAGAAAGAGATGAGTTCGAAGACATCAAACAAGCACTCGATCAATTGTCTTTTCAACCAAGGCAAAAAAGGATTGAGAACATCTTAAACTACTCTGCCGGCTTCATGCATAGCCATTGATAGTGCAAATTGCCTATAACATTACGTTATAGGCAATTCGTTTTTTAATCAAGTAAATTCTACCTTACTTTAGGTGTTATTATTTGATTTATATGCAGAAGAAAGAACGTTTCGAAAAATTTATTAATTATTTTAAAGAGCATTCGCCAAATGCTGAAACGGAGCTTCATTATTCTAATCCCTACGAATTATTGGTAGCTGTTATCCTAAGTGCTCAATGCACTGATAAAAGAGTAAACATTACCACTCCCTCTTTGTTCCAGCGTTTTCCAAGCCCTTATGAACTCGCCAAGGCTTCCGTTGAAGAAGTGTTCGATTATATAAAAAGTATTTCTTTTCCTAATAACAAAGCAAAACACCTGGTAGGAATGGCAAATATTCTCATTGGTGAATTTAAAGGAGAAGTGCCAAGCGATGTGGAAGATTTGCAGAAGATGCCAGGTGTAGGAAGAAAAACTGCCAACGTAATTAGTTCAGTAATTTTTAACCAGCCGGCAATGGCAGTGGATACGCATGTTTTCAGAGTATCAAAAAGAATTGGCTTGGTAACACAAACAGCTAATACACCTCTTGCTGTAGAAAAACAATTGATGAAATATATTCCAAGTGAATACGTTCATGTTGCCCATCACTGGCTCATTTTACACGGTCGGTATATTTGTGTGGCAAGAAGTCCAAAGTGTGGCGAGTGTCCGCTTACTTCCTTTTGTTGGTATTATGGTAAGTATGTAAAATAGTCCTATTCGTTTACTAATCAGGACATTTTTTATGTGATTTGGAAATAAAACATGGTTTTTAGCAGGTCCTGTCAATAATCATAATAAAAGACGAAAAGATATTGTAAATTGCGTATAAACAAAAATAAAGTATTTCTTAAATAAAAAAAGGTAGGTAAATAATGGCAAAATCTCAGGAGACATTCAGTAAGAAGGAAGCAGAAAAGAAAAAGCAGAAAAAGAAGCAAGAGAAAGAGCAAAAAAAAGAAGAAAGAAAAGCCAATGCTAAACATGGAGTCAAGCTAGAAGACATGTTTGCCTATGTGGATGAAAATGGAAATCTTTCTTCAACACCTCCCGATCCTAAAAAAATCAAGAAAGTAAGAGAAGAGGACATGATTATTGGTGTTGCTAAACATCAGGATGTTGAAGAAAAAACTATACGTACTGGTATTGTAACATTTTTTAATGAATCAAAAGGATATGGTTTCATTAAGGACTTGGATACACAAGAGAGTGTATTTGTTCACATCAACGGGTTAAGAGATAAAGTAAAAGAAAATAACAAAGTTACTTTTGAAGTGGAAATGGGTCAGAAAGGTCCTAACGCTATCGATGTGAAACTTGCGAAATAAAGTTGAATGGGGAAGACAAAAATTACAATAAACAATAATGGTTCCCTGAGGCTTGAAGGGGATTTTGAAATTGTAGACAAAGCGGGAAATGCTTATGATCTGGCTGGCAGAGATGCGGTTTCTCTTTGTCGGTGTGGCCATTCTAAGAATAAACCTTTTTGTGATGGATCACACAAAGGAAATTTTGAACATGAAGCGGTAGCATTTGCATTACCTCCAATGAAATAGTTTTATTTCTGCCAACGTTTTATTCGCCAGTCGTTTTGTTGTTGTTCATTTAAAAAAGTCCAGGCTACAAAACGACTTATTTTTTGTCCTTGTGTCATGTTAATCGTTCTTACATCGAAAACGTTTACATTTTTAAGTTGGACGTATATTTTTGCAAGATTTTCTTTCTTGGAAATAAGAGTAGAATACCAAAAACAAGTTGTAGGCAGTTGAGCACTTTGTTCGATCATTTTTCGTACAAAATTTTCTTCTCCGCCTTTGCACCAGAGTTCGGAGTTTTGTCCGCCAAAATTTAGTTTAGTGTTATTGTTTTTTTTGATCCTTAAATTTTTCCATTTTCGTTCTGTGCCTGCTTCGGCTTCGGCCAGAGAAGCATGAAAGGGCGGATTACAGATGGAAAGATCAAAGGCTTCATTTGGTTGCATAATACCTTTAAAGACATCAACGGAATTATTTTGTAACCGGCACTCTACCATTTCTGTTAAAGAAAAATTTTCGGTAATAATTTTCTTTGCTGATTGAATGGCCATAGGATCTATGTCTGAACCGACAAACTTCCAGCCGTATTCTTTGGTTCCGATAATTGGGTAGACACAATTTGCACCTATTCCAATGTCCAATACTTTTATCAAAGAGCCTTTCGGGAGAATACCGTCATTGCTCGTGCTTAGAAGATCTGCAGCGTAGTGGATATAGTCGGCTCTCCCGGGAATTGGAGGACAGAGGTAATTGGCAGGGATATCCCAATGTTTAATACCGTAGAAATAATCAAGCAATGCTTTGTTTAGCATTTTTACTGCGCGAGGATTGCTAAAATCTATGGACTCGTTTTTATATTTATTGATGGAAACAAATGTTGTAAGTTCCGGACAAGTCTGACAGAGCTGTTTGAAATCATAACGCAGGCGATGTTTGTTGCGTGGATGCAGATCTATTTTTTCTTCAGGAAATATTTTTGACTCGGGTGTCATGAGGTATTTTTTAGGAAAAATATTGTATTTATCATGTTCATCAATCAACCAGAGTAATCATAGTTCAGACAATTTTCGCTTTCAGAAACTCCGCCGTATAATTTCCCTCCAACTTCACCATCGCCTCAGGTGTTCCTTCAAAACATATCGTCCCTCCTTTTTCTCCACCTTCAGGACCAAGGTCAATAATCCAATCAGCATTTTTGATCATCTCCATATTGTGTTCGATGATGATCACACTGTTCCCCTGTTCTACGAGGGCATTGATAGCACTCAGTAATTTTTTAATATCATGAAAATGCAAACCAGTAGTTGGTTCATCAAAAATAAATAAGATTTGTTCTTTAGAAGACGAAGGTGTTTTATTCAAGAAAGATGCAAGCTTCACGCGCTGTGCTTCTCCACCGGAAAGCGAACTGGAAGACTGTCCTAAGTGAACGTAACCAAGACCTACATCGAACAATGGCTTTAATTTTTCAATAATTCTTGGCTTGTCTTTGAAGAAAACTAAACTATCTTCAATAGTCATATCTAGAACTTCGTTGATCGCTTTGTCGTTGTATTTTACCTCTAGCAATTCTTCTTTGAAACGTTTTCCTCCACAAGATTCACAGACAAGTTTTATATCGGCCATGAACTGCATCTCTACCGTCATCTCTCCTTCACCTTGACAGGTTTCACAGCGGCCACCGTCTACATTGAAAGAGAAGTGTCCTGCTTTGTAGCCTCGAGCTTTGGCAAGTGCTTGTTCGGAATATAATTCACGAATAAGGTCGTATGCTTTTACATAAGTTACCGGATTTGAACGGGAAGATTTTCCGATTGGATTCTGATCGATATATTCTACTTGGGACACCAACTGAATTCTTCCATCCAATGTATCGAACTTGCCCGTAAATTCACCCGCCAGACCGTGTTGTTTCATCAGCGCCGGAACAAGTATTTTTTTAACCAGTGTAGATTTTCCTGAACCACTCACACCGGTTACAACCGTCATAATTCCCAAAGGAAATTTAACATCAACATTTTTTAAATTATTTTCTCTGCAGCCTTTTACTTCCACATACTCCGACCAGGTTCTGCGATAGGAGGGCACTTCTATTTTGTCAATATGATTGAGGTACCGATAGGTATGGGATCCTGCAAGTTTTTCACTTAATTCTCCTTTCTTCATGGCCACTTCCAATGCATTCAATTGAAATATCAATTCGCCTCCATGACTTCCTGCATCAGGACCAATATCAATAATCTGATCTGCTGCACGCATTACTTCTTCTTCATGTTCTACTACGATAACCGTATTCCCCATGTCCCGCAACATAAGTAACACTTCGATTAATTTTTGAGTATCTCTTGGATGCAGGCCTATACTTGGTTCGTCTAGTATGTACATTGAACCCACAAGCGCGCTTCCTAAAGAGGTTGCTAATTTTATTCTCTGGTATTCCCCACCGGAAAGAGATGACGTAAGCCGGTTTAGTGAAAGATAGCCAAGACCCACTTTATCCATATAACTCAAACGGTTTGTAATTTCCGTAAGAATCCGTTGTGCTATTTTTTTATCGTATTCATTTAATTGAATAGAGGCAAAAAAACTATAAGCCTCTCCTATTGGCATCAATACTATATCGGTGATCGATAATCCATTTATTTTTACATAAGAAGCATCTTTCCTAAGCCTTGACCCACGGCAATCCGGACAAAATGTTCGGCCACGATAACGGGACAACATTACCCGATATTGAATTTTATGAGTTTGAGATTCCAGAAAAATAAAAAAACTATCCAGTCCTTCGAAATGTTTATTTCCTGTCCACAGTAATTTTTTTTCTTCTACACTCAACTCACTATAGGAACGGTGAATAGGGAAATCGAATTTAATGCCATTTTTAATAAGTGGTTTTTCCCACTCCTGCATCTTCTCACCTCTCCAAGGCGCAATGGCTCCTTCATACACCGACATATTTTTATTTGGAATCACAAGATCTTCGTCTATTCCCAATACCGAACCAAATCCTTCGCAGCGCTTGCATGCTCCATAAGGATTGTTGAAACTGAAAAAATTGGCAGATGGTTCTTCAAACAAGATTCCATCCATTTCAAAACGGTCTGTAAATGATTTCTTCTCTTTGCCTACAACTTCTACCTGGCAGTCACCATCGCCTTCAAAGAAGGCTGTCTGGATTGAATCTGCTATCCTGAACTGTGCGTCCTCTTCTTCTTTGTTCAACACTATTCGATCAATAAGAATAAAGAGTTCCTTTATTTTTTTTATATCAGAAGGTTTTTCAAGCAATTGTTCAATGAAGGTCGTTTCCTTATCCGCAATCACCCTTGTAAAACCTTTCTGCAAAAGAATTTTTAATTCTTGTTCTCTTGTTCTTTCCTCTTTAACTTTTAATGGAGTAGAAAGTAATATTTTATCTCCTTCGTCGAAACTATAAATATAATTTACAACATCGGTAACCGTATCTTTTTTTACTTCTTTCCCTGATACAGGAGAAAGTGTATGACCAATCCGCGCAAACAATAATTTCAGATAGTCGTAGATCTC
>JANYCO010000114.1 GCA_025360235.1 Cytophagales bacterium | reverse complement strand
ATAAATTATGTTTGTAGTGTCATTATAACATAACATATAAAACATAACAATTATGCATTTATACTTATCTGATTATAATTTTTCATCACAAAGAAATGAACTATTTTTTGGTCAGAAGTATGCAAAATGTATACTATTTTTTTTGATGTTATTTTTTATAGCCTCCGGAACCCTTCATGCACAATGTGATTCACTGCTGTGGTCGGATGAGTTTAATGGAAGTTCACTTAATCCAGCCAACTGGTCATATGATACAGGAAATGGTTTAGGTACTTCTTCCGGACCTGGTTGGGGAAATAACGAATTGGAATATTATACCAGTGGAACAAATAATACAACTGTAAGCGGAGGAAACTTAGCAATCACAGCAATGTATCAGCCCAACTACAATGGTACAGGATTTAACTATACTTCTGCAAGAATAGTAACAAGAGGACAAAAGTTCTGGCAATACGGCCGCATAGAAGCAAGAATAAAAGTACCTTCTGCGCAAGGCGTATGGCCTGCGTTTTGGATGCTTCCTGAAAATAATAATTGGCCTTACACAGGAGAGATTGATATTATGGAAGTAAAAAATAAAAATCCCAACGATGTCAATCAGACAATTCATTACTGGTGCACTCCTTGCGGTAACCATCAATATACGGGAGTAGATTATATTGCAGGAACAAATCTATCTTCTGCATTTCATATTTATGCAGTGGAATGGGCTCCGGGAATAATTAAATATTTAGTAGATGGAATTGTTACTGCTACCTATACACCTGCCAGTATCACAGGAAATCCTTTTGATTGGACCTTTGATGAACAAAATTTTCATATTCTATTCAACGTTGCTGTGGGAGGAAACTACACAGGTACTGTTCCGGTTAGTACAGATTATCCGGTATCCATGCTGGTAGATTATGTGCGGGTATATTCTACTCCTTCCACATTAAAAATTTCTGGACCGAATCTGGTTTTTACTGGGAGCACAAAAAATTACACCGTAAATACTGCCGCGGGGGAAACCTTTAACTGGTCTGTTCCTGCAGGTGCCACAATTGTTAGTGGGCAAGGTACCAATCAGATTATAGTAAACTGGTCTGCTGTTCCGGGAGGAAATGTTTTGGTCAGCGTTGATCCTGATGGAGCAGGGGCTTGCCCACTTACCAATCTTTCCTATCCTGTAAAAGTAATCAATAATGCCTGCGCGCTTATGATGGATGATTTTGAAGGAAATAGAAATTTAACCACACTCTTTTCAAACGGTACATTGAATGTAGTAGGAAACCCAGGAGCCGGAGGGAGCAATAGTTCAGCTACTGTAGGTAAATATGATCGGAACTCAGGATTTACTTATGATATTTTAAATTACAAAAAATTTCTGGTTGGTAATCCTGATGATTTTAGAACAGGGCTCAGGTATTTTACCATGGATGTAAGAACAAATGCACCTGCTGGTACACCAATAACGATTGAGTTTGACAACAGCGTATTATTGCCAAATGCTTTCCCTTCCGGTCGACACAGCCAGTATACTGCGGTGACAGGAACTCCGAATGTATGGACGAAATTAACTTTCGCTTTTGCAGGTTCTCCGGATTTATCGCTCACAGGAATCGACGTAGATCGAATCCAGGTATTATTTCACCCAAATTCTAATTTACCTGGTGAGACATATTACTTTGATAATTTTGCAGCACAAGGTACTCCTTCGGTTACTTCTGCCATTATAGGAAATAACAGCGTCTGTCAGAATTTGCAAAGCGTTGCTTATTCAGTTACTGCTTCTGCAGGTTCAACATATACCTGGACAGTACCTACAGGTGCTGCCATTGCCAGCGGACAAGGAACTAATTCTATATTGGTAAATTTTGGTACTACTTCAGGAAATGTAACAGTTACGGAAACCAATGCGTTGATGTGTATAGGTACACCAAAGTCTCTTGCTGTTACTGTGATCGGTACTTGTTCGGCTTTGGCAGACTTTACTGCTGCTCCGCTATCGACCTGTGCGGGAAATGCAATCACTTTTACCAATCTGACAACAGGAAAAATTGGAAGCGAGACCTATGCATGGAATTTTGGTACAGGTGCTTTACCTGCAACTTCAACTACTTTTAATCCTCTATCTGTAAGCTATAGCAGCGGTGGATTAAAAACGGTGACATTGACGGTCACAAATTCAAACGGGACGAATACTAAAACCAAAACGAATTATATAAACATAGCCAATCCACCGGCAACCTGTATTTTTTCTGATGACTATAACAATAATACGGTGAACTGGATCCTTCCTATTCCCGGAGCTTTTACTCATACTGAATCCGGAACAGCATGGACAATATCGAATGTGGGTTATCCTGAATGGGAAAATTTTACTTATGCAATTAATAATGGAGCTTCTCCAATAGCATTAGACTTTTCATGTGCGGCAAACAAACCAATTGTTCAAGTTAGAGCAAAGGCTTCTGCGTTTGCTCTTTTACGGGTTACGTTAATGGATGCGACTGGTAAAGCTGTAGATAATATTTCCGCTATTGATTTAGAATTAGCAACTACTTACCAGAATTTTTCTATTGACTTTTCAAAGCACTTCCAAAATTTTAACGGTCCGGTATCAGGGTTTCTTGACAGCACAACGATCAACCGTTTGCAGTTCTATGTGAATCCTGGTTATGTGAGTTATCCTATCACGGGAGTTAATGCCGTTTATAATACCCGATTTGCAGGTACTATAGATATTGA
>JANYCO010000109.1 GCA_025360235.1 Cytophagales bacterium | reverse complement strand
AGAATCTCCAGAAGAAGAAGCTTCAGAAGATAAGCAAGACGAGACTGAGCTTTTAGCTGAAATGGATTCACCAGAGAAAATTGATGAATTGATGAAATTATTGATGGAGAAAAAAGCTAAACTTGAAAAAGTATTAGGTGGTATCTCTGATCTTACGAGACTTCCTGCTGCTATCTTTATAGTAGATGTAAAAAAAGAACACATCGCTGTAGCTGAAGCAAGAAGACTGAACATACCAGTATTTGCTATGGTAGATACGAACTCTGATCCAGATGGTGTTGATTTCGTAATCCCTGCAAACGATGATGCTTTCAAATCTATTTCGGTAATTACTACAGCCCTTGGTCAAGCAATTGAAGAAGGTCTGATCGAAAGAAAGAAAGATAAAGACGATAAAGAAACAAGTGAAGAACTGGACCAAAAGAAAGAAATTGATTCAAAAGCAGAAGTTGAATAATTATTAACGGTTCGTTAACATTAAAATACTGAAATTGAACATTGAATCTAGCTATACAATGTTCAATTTTTTTTAACACATAAATTAAGTAAAACTAAAAAATATAAAGATCATGGAAGTTACTATTTCAGCTGCAGACGTCAACAAACTAAGAAACATGACCGGAGCCGGCATGATGGATTGCAAAAAAGCATTATCAGAAGCCAATGGTGATTTTGAAGTTGCCACTGATATTCTAAGAAAAAAAGGACAGAAAGTTTCTGCTGCCCGCGCAGACAATAAAACTGCTGAAGGTGCTGTACTTATAAAAGTTAGCGCTGATGGTAAAAACGGAAAATTACTTGCCTTGGCTTGTGAAACTGAACCTGTATCTAAAGTAGACGGATTCAAAACGCTTGCTGCCCAAATCATGGAAGTTGCAGACGCGAAAAATCCTGCTGATGCTGATGCTTTACTGGCATTGTCTCTAACAGACGGTCGTACTGTAAACGATAATATTATTGATCTTACCGGTAAAATCGGAGAGAAAATCGTAATCCAGAATTACGAAAATGTAACCGGAGAAAAAGTAGTTCCTTATATACACTCTAATGGTAAATTAGGTGTGCTTGTAGTATTCAAAGGTGTTGGTGGAGCAGACATTACAGAAGTAGGTAAAGATGTGGCAATGCAAATTGCTGCCATGAAACCTGTAGCGGTAGACAAAGATGGTGTAGATGCTAAAATTGTAGAAAGAGAAATTGAAGTTGGGAAAGAACAAGCAAGAGCAGAAGGTAAACCAGAAGCTATGCTTGAAAAAATAGCAATGGGTAAACTTAACAAATTCTACAAAGACAGTACTTTATTAAACCAGGAATTTGTAAAAGACAATTCTAAAACGATTGCTCAACTTCTTGATGGTGTTCAGAAAGGTCTTACGGTTACTGCTTTCAAAAGAATTTCTATAGGATAATATTTCCAAGAACAGTAGTGTAATTGTTCTTAATTCATTTTAGCACCTATAAGGTTTACAAAACCTTATAGGTGCTTTTGTTAAAAGGCAGAAATAATTCTTAACATTAATCCTTCCGGAAACGGATGATCATATTCTTACTAAGTGTGTAGCCTTCCAGATTATTAATTTCCAGGAGGTCTTGCACAGAAAGTTCAAAACGTTTGGCAATACCTTCCAGGTTATCGCCTTCGTTTATTATATACCCTTTTACTGAAGAGGCCTTCATACTAAAGTCTATTTTTATTTCCTGGCTTACCGAAAAGGTATCCATTGCTACAGTATTAATAGATTTTAATTTTTCAAGCGGAATTCCATATAAGTGCGCTATATTCGAAAAGGTATTTTTAGATTGTGCCATATAACAACCATAATTGGCTCCCTTGAATATCGTACTGTCTTTTTGCACCAGATCAATACTGTCCAAGTATTTTTTATATTCGGGATTATTAAAATCAAAATTTTTGTTTACCGATTCATTCCTGGCAATTAGTTCTTCTTCCAGTTTTTTCTCCTCCTCTTGCTTAACAGTCAATGAACCCGACCCATGAATGTCATTATCCGCTCCTCTCCTTTTCACTCTGATTGGAGTAAAAGCTACCAGTTCATCTCCCACCAATCCATTCAACTCTTTCAATTCATCCACCGTCATATTATATTCTTTGGCCAGAGAGTAAATCGTCTTATTTGCTTCTATCACATAAGTAACTGTTTTGGATTCAATATCTGCTGCCCCTAAAATATAAAACTCTACTCGTCGATTCATCTGCCTTCCAAGCTCTGTATCGTTAGTCGCAACCGATTTTCCCTCCCCTAATGAATTAACTACCATTGATGATTGACTAAGACCTTCTGCCATCATATAATCCATAGCGGCTTTACCTCTGTTGGCGGCAAGAATTTTATTGTATTGGTCAGAACCATAACTGTCCGTATTGGCATAAAGCTCAATTTGTACGGCAGAATCCCCTTTACAATAGTGAACCAGGTCACCAAGTACTTTCTTCGCTTCAGGTCTTAACACATAACTATTAAAGTCAAAATATATATTTTCAAACAAATGTTTGCTGACACTCGCTTCAGAACCTTTGACATGGACTTTTTCTACCAGGTACTTTCTTTCTTCCGAATTGTCTTTCAGATTTCCCTGGTGAAGAATAATTCTATAGGTATTCTCTTCCCCAAGATTACTGAATTTATAATGACCGTCTTTATCTGTCTTTGATGTTTTAAGTGCAACCCCATTTTCATCCGCAAGCAATACAGTAGCGTCAGCGGCTGGTTTACGGGTATCTTCATAAAGAATCACGCCTTCAATGGTTATGCTTTTTGCTCCAGGTAGTGAATACTTTTCTACCACACCAATAAGTGAATTAGTATTCTCCGGAACATGGTTGTTGGCTGTAAACGTGATTTTATAATCCGTGGTAACAAATTTTTCTGTACTCTTACCCGAAGTTTTATAGACTACTTTATAATCTTTATTGTCGGTGATATTTTCTACTTCATAGCTACCGTTCTCATCAAGATTGGATACCTGCACCACATTGCCAAATTCATCAATCAATTGTACCTGTCCTTTAGAAATAGGTTGGTGCAAAACTGAGTCTACTA
>JANYCO010000107.1 GCA_025360235.1 Cytophagales bacterium | reverse complement strand
AAAAACTTTTTTTAGGAGATCCTTGGTGGAAATCCTCTCTGTTTTTGATAAACTCTATTGACATATATTTCTTTTTTATGTGCTTCAAAGATAATTCACTATCTTTTCATATACTATCAATTCCTTATTTGAATAGCATTGATCCCCAGATACTGCAAAGCATCCGCCTGCTTAGGAATAACTTTCAAAGCTTCCTTATAAAGATTAACCGCCATGGACAAATCACCTTTCTGGTGGCTCCGTTGTGCAAGGCCCATGAGGTGGTTGAAGGAATCTTTTAAATCTGGTTTCATCTTTCTTAATTCAGGAGTTGCTATAATTAAGAATTAAAAAATAAGAATTAATGAAAATATACTTAATTCCTATTTTTAAATTCTTAATTGATTTCAGGGCTTGACCAATAACAATCCGTATTTGTAACCAAAGCCTTTCTATGGTCTTCTTTGAGCGTATTTAAAATAGCTGGTCTTCGCATTCCTTCAAGGAATTGTACGTCGTAAATTTCTTCAACACTATTTTCATATTTTATAAATCCTACCTGATTTCCACTTGGAAGATGAATGGCAACGATTCCGCAAAAGATGGATTCTCTAGCTATAGGCAGATCTCTGAAGGTACTGGCGTTTTGACGGAGTTTGGAAAGACCTACAAAAAGTATGTCTCCTTTTTTACACATTCCTCTTAAGAATCCTTGTAGTTTAGTGACTACTGTATATTTTCCAGAAGTAGGGTCAGCGCAAATCACCTCACCTGTAGCCGAACAGAGTGCATATAATTTCTGATCGTAAATTCTTGGAGAATGTGGCATTGGTAAATTCCGGACGATAATCTCCTTAGTTGGTACATCTATTAATACACCTCCTGATTGGATGTTTTCACGCCAGGCTTTTGCTGCATTAGTAGTACCTAATGCTGTAACATATTTCGGTTTTCCATTTTCCAATGCCATGCCATTCAGGTGACAGCGATCGTCTGGAGTTTGGTCGCTGATGAAGGAAGGTGTCCATTTATTATAGAAACTCAAATCATCGTTGATAATACTAAGACAAGAAAAGCGTGTATTTACAGCCCACAAACCTTCTGCACCCCAAGCCATATCGTGCAAGTCGATTTCTCCACTATAGTAAGTAGCACGAGGCAGATACAAACCATCATAAGTTCCCTGTTGTGCTCCGTAGTTCATAGCTAAGGCCCTGGAATTGGCAAGTACCTGAACTTCGTTTTTAGTGGCAATGGCCATTTTATCTCCTGAAATGGCCATAGCCTTGTCGTATTGTCTCGGCAGTTGAATGATCTCTTCTTTATTTATCGATGAAATAAAAATAATTTTCCCGGCCTGATTAGGTAGTAAGGGCCAGAGAGCCTCCCAGTTCCCATAATAATTCAGGCATATTAGGAGACATTGTACAGCTGAATGGAGGAAGTGTTTGACTCATGTTTATTTAAAATTGAATCCCAAATAAACGAATATAATTACGAATTAAAAATTAAGATTATCTTATAATGAATAAAAATATAAATTTTAATTAAATAATTGTCAACCAATTACAACCAAAATTAATTCTCTACTAATTTTATAGGGGAACTTTTAGGTTACAAAATCAATTGATATATTTACAAAAACAATTTTCACTTTTAAACAACTATCATTATGTCATTAAGATTAGGCGATATCGCTCCGGATTTCAATGCTGAAACCACTGAAGGTCCTATTAGTTTTCACTCCTGGCTTGGCACAGGCTGGGGTGTATTATTTTCCCACCCTGCCGATTATACTCCTGTTTGTACTACTGAATTAGGCAAACTGGCTAATTTGAAAGAGGAGTTTACAAAAAGAAATGTAAAAGTTGCTGCTATAAGCGTAGACAGTGTAGAGTCGCATAATGGATGGATAAAGGACATCAACGAAACTCAATCAACTACTGTAAACTTTCCGATCATTGGCGATCCTGAAGCTAAAGTGGCAACTTTGTACGATATGATCCACCCAAATGCTTCGGATAAATTTACTGTCCGTTCCGTATTTATCATCGGACCTGATAAAAAAATAAAACTGATCATCTCCTACCCTGCTTCAACTGGTAGAAATTTTGTTGAATTACTTCGTGTAATTGACTCTTTGCAACTGACTGCAAATTATGGTGTAGCCACTCCAGCGGATTGGAAAGACGGACAAGATGTAGTAATTGTTCCTGCCATAAAAGACGAAGAGGCAACTACTAAATTCCCAAAAGGGTTTACAAAAATAAAACCTTATTTGCGCATGACTCCTCAGCCAAATAAATAATTGAAGTTCAACCAACAATTCTAAGTTCGAAGAAAACTTAGAATTGTTGTTAAAACCTTTTTTAAAAACATTTTTAGGCTTTTCCCGTAGTAGTAGTATCTGTTTTATTTGTTTTATTCCAAGATTAATTATTATGAAAAGCATATTGCTTCAAGTGTCTTTTACAACTCTATTACTTTGCTTTACAACGCTTTCTAACGGACAAACAGCTACAACAGTGACAGCAGGCAACTGGAATAATGCCGCAAACTGGTCTACCGGAACAGTACCCAATTCTACTACTCTAGTGGTAGTATCACTTCCCATGACTATCAATCAAAATATTTCAGTGGCGGCAAAATATATTTTCAATGCCAACGCTTCTGGAAATCAGGGATTGAATATGACAGCAGATTCTTTGATTATAAATGCAAACGTCGGCTTCAACACTTCAGGTAATAACTTATCGACCGGAGTAATTCTTGTAAAAAGTGGCAACACTTTTACCATTGGGGATATAAATACAACTGGTAATCTTAAAATTATTATTGAAGCCGGAGCTACCATGATTGTGAATGGCAGCATTAACAATAACGGAGCTTCTTTTCAGGTGGATGGAACATTGACGGTAAACGGAAATTACAGCGCCTCTAACAGCAGTGGAAATGTAACTGGTGGCGGAGCCTTCACTACTACAGGATCTATGGGTGCAATGAATGGTGGTAAAATATTCGGAAATACGAACCCAACCTGTGGTTCAAATTGTAATGGAAATAATTTA
>JANYCO010000088.1 GCA_025360235.1 Cytophagales bacterium | reverse complement strand
AAGTAGCACCGTTGTAAAAGGCTACATTTGAAACCGTACCGTCTGCATCTGCAGCAGTAGCGCTAATCGTGATACTTGCCAAAGCGGTGAAGCTGGCGTTATTAGCAGGTGAACTAATGCTCACAGTAGGTGCTACATTTGCTGACAATACAGTGACCGTAAATGTCTGAGTACTGACACAACCGGCACTGTTTGTGTAGTTCGCTATATAACTCCCTCCCTGATTGGATTGGATATTAGCCAAAGTTATTTCACGCGTAGTCGCCGCATAACTATTAGGTCCACTCCAGGCCCAACTGCCTCCTGATACTGGCTGAGGACCGAATTTTACTGTACCACCCACATTGAGGCTTGCTGTATTTGCCTGAGACCAGGTTCCTCCATTAAGCTGTAAATATGGTGAGATTGCAGTAGGAGTACACGCGCCGGACACGACTATCGAAACAACTGTAGAAGTAGTCACGGCTCCTGAATTATCGGTAGCCTTCGCGGTTAATGAATAGGTACCGGCTGCTACATTCGTCCAGTTATAGCTGTAGGGACTGGTAGTGTCTGTGCTTAATAATGTAGTACCATTATAAAAGGCTACATTTGAAACCGTACCGTCTGCATCTGCTGCGGTAGCGTTGATGGTAACACTCGCCGGAGCGGTAAAGGTAGCGTTGTTAAGTGGAGCGGTGATGCTTACAGTAGGGGCTACATTCGTACTTGCATTTACCACTATTGAAACAACTGTTGAAGTAGTCACAGCTCCTGAATTATCGGTAGTCTTCGCGGTCAATGAATACGAACCTGCCGCTACATTCGTCCAGCTATAGCTGTAAGGACTGGTAACATCTGTACCTAATAATGTAGTGCCGTTATAAAAGGCTACATTCGAAACCGTACCGTCTGCATCTGCAGCAGTAGCGGTGATCGTAATACTAGCTGGAGCGGTAAAGCTGGCATTGTTAAGCGGAGCGCTGATGCTCACGGTAGGAGCAACATTTGTTGCACCGTTACAAGTAGGGGCAACTGAAAATGCCATCTGAGCATCTGTAAAATTGGTGAAGGTTGCGTTGATGTCCTGATTGGATACATCGCTGGCTCCTATCCCATCGCATTCTGTTCTACCATTTCTCCAATAAGGAAATTGAAGATATACACCGTTGGCACAACTGCCCATTTCGGCATCTCCCCCCATTACAACGGAACCTGTATAATTTCCTGCGAACAACATAGCATTCCCTTTTACATTTGCGGTATTGCCTACCGAGCCTCCTTCCATCCAGGCGTTTCCTTCTGCAATGGCATTGGCAGACAAGGTTGCATTGTACACACAAGCATTGCCTCTTACAACAGCGCTACCGCTAATGTTTCCACCATCTACCATTCCATAGTCTTCTATTCTGGCACTTCCAGAAACAGTACCACCTCTAACAATAGCATAAGGCCCGACATAAGCGGTTGCTGCTACGCTGGCGTTATTAGACACCCAGCCTCCTCCGTTGGAATGTAAGTGTCCGTTTGTTTTCAAAAAACTTCTGAAATCCGCGGCAGGTTGATATCCTTCCGGGACAGCATTCGCAATTTTTAATTCGTAAGGATATCTTCTTTGTTTTGGATATCCTTCGTCCATATTATAGTTTACATGAACTTTAGGTGCCGCATATACAACTAAATAAATCCCTGACTCTGTAGTAGCATCCAGTGTAAACGATGCTTCACTTTCTGCACCTGAACTCATAGGACTGTAACGAGAAATAGTACCATCTGCCTTTGTAGTAACAAAGCCATATCGCCATCCTGCCTGGGTAGTATTGACCTCTGTATGGCCCTTTAATTTTACAGTAACTGTCTTTTGAGTACCTGTGCAAGTAGGGTATAATGGAATAATGTTCATGCCATAGTCCTGAGGAGCCCAGTCAGTGTTTGTATAATACCTGTCTGATGAACCCGTCACTTTGGTAAGTAACGTGAACTGTCTGCTCACATACCTAGGCATATTATTTTTGATGGCTTGGTATACATTCCTGATTGTCTTCCCAAAATTATTGGTCGTGTTTATTTGGTCATTCCATTGAATAGGATAGTCGAAGGCTGGCTGTCGTTGGGCATAGCCCCAGAGATAATCATTAAGTTGTTCCTGAGTAAATCCTTTTAGTCTTTTGATTGTCTCTAAAGGATGTTCCTGGTTTTTTGATTCTGCCCACATTCTTCTTGTAAAATCAAAGCCTTCTTTTTCCTGCACATAAAACAACAAATGATAATTCGTATAATGATGACGAGTGGATGACCACATAAAATGTCTGGTTTGTAACCATCGGGTCAAAGTACCATCCGTATCGGCCCATTGAGGATAGACCATGGCACGCATATAATTGGCATGCCCTTCAAAGAAAGGGCCCGCCCAGTCATACCCTGCAAAGGCAGTTCCATTTCCAGGGTTTTCCTGAATTCGCATCATCATCTGTAAGGTGTGCGCAAATTCATGACTTAATGCTCCTCCATCTCTGGTGGCGTCCGGGTGAACAAACATAGCACCTATAGTATTACTAAACGAACTGGCCGACGCAAAACCTGTCAATCTTGTATCTGTAGAATTCCAGGTATTCATCATCATGATCATAATTTTGTATTTACCAAAATTAGTGGTTGGTGCATTGTTTATAAAATGCAAATCGGTGATGTATCGTTTGAATATATATTCAAGCGTATCGGCTACCGACTGAGGATTGAAGCGAAGCGTCTGAATAAGTAGCCGGATTAGTTCCAACTTTATCCCCCCAGAAGAGTACGAAGTTGGCGGATTCATACTTCCTTGAATTTG
>JANYCO010000087.1 GCA_025360235.1 Cytophagales bacterium | reverse complement strand
CGCTTTGCTCAGCTCTGTCAACCATTTTTGCGCCAAGGTTTTGTCCTACCAGTGTAGCAGCTGCATTGCTTAAACCCCATGCAGGAAGAATAAAAAATACAAAGTTGCGTACAGCTATCTGATATCCCGCCGAAGCAGCTGTTCCCCCCGTTTCAGCCACAAGTCTTGCCAGCACAATCCAGCTTCCACTAGCAATAATGAACTGGAAAGTGGCTGGCCAGCCAATGTTGATAATTGATTTGATTATGGCACTGTCCCAGGTAAAATGGTGCCTGTAAAACTTTAGTATTCCGCTGCCCCTGAAAAGATGATAAGATTGATACAATACCCCTGTGCTTCTTCCTATTACTGTGGCAATGGCTGCGCCTTTCAATCCGAAAAAGTGAATAAAAACAGGGCATAGGATGATATTTAAAATACTGGCTATCCATAAACTCTTCATTGCCATAGCTGCATCTCCTGCTCCTCTGAAAATTCCATTTATCAGGAATAAAAGGATAATGGCAACACTTCCTCCCATCATGATCCTGGTAAAAATGGTCCCGTCTTTGATCACATCATCACTTGCTCCCATCAAACCCAAAATTTCTCCGGCAAATATTACACCAGGAACACTGACTAAAAGTGTGGCGATAAAGGCTATAATAAGGGACTGTGCACCAGCATGTGCCGCATCTTCAGGATTTTTTTCACCTGTGCGCCTGGCTACAACTGCAGTAGCTGCTGTACTTAATCCAATAGCTATTGAATAAACTATGGTAATGACAGACTCCGTTAAACCCACTGTGGCAATGGCATTTTCGCCCAGTTTGCTTACGAAAAACATGTCTACAACCGCAAAAACACTTTCAAGGCTCAATTCCAAAATCATAGGAATAGCAAGTAAGAATACAGCTTTAGGGATACTTCCCTGAGTATAGTCCTGTTGCTCTCCGTTTAAGGATTGCCTGATTATGGCAATAATTTTAGAAAAAGTCAGTTTTGACGGAACAGTCATACAATGGTTTTACCAAAAATATAGAAAAATACACAAGGGTAACTGAAAAAAATGTTAATAATAGGGGTGTATTCCGAACTATTCAGCTGTTTGGTAGGCGATCTTCATAAAATGTATTATCTCGTCATTGATGTCTTCTTCGTATAGGATCCTGAGGTGATGGTTGTACTGGCTGGTACCCGGCACTTGAGCGATCTTTTGAAAACACAGGTTGTCAACAAAGGGACGTTCAAAAGGAAAAACTACATGAATAAAATTTTTGCCTAATTGTGTGATCCAGGCAATTCTCTTCTCAGGTGTAGCTATCCCAATCATGGTTTTTGTCGGATAAAAAGAGACATCTCCTATTTCCTGAAAACGGGCGAGAAAATGCCAGAACAGATGTAAGGTATGTTCCGGTTTCCCGGACAGGAATTCTTCCAGGCATTTTTCAGTCCCAGCATTGCCTCTTATGTCCAAAGTTAATCTGGTTTTTGAGTGAAGGATCTTATTTCGCTTTCAACATCGGTGCGTAACGATCGCGATAGGCATAAGCCAGGAATAGGTTGAGCAGTAAAATTACAATGGCAATCGGCAGGCCTTCAGGAGCAAGGAAAATATGAACGCAAACGATGTTCACAACCACAGGAAAAATCACAACTGTTGCCAAAGGAGCAAAGAAGCCAGTAATAAGTGCCAGTCCGCAGATTAATTCCACTGCTTTCACCAGCTGCATTAAATAACCAGATGCAGCCATGCCTTCAGTAAATTCTTTCATGTTTCCGCTGAGTGCCGGCTGAGGCATAAGCTTAAGAAAAAACATCAGGGAAAAAGCAAAGAACATTAACCCTAATAATACACGCGCAACAATGACGGCAATTCTCATAGTATTTTGTTTTGAAAATTAAAGAAAGTAATTTATGGTCAAGATGAAAAGTTAGTTTTTAATTAAGGAGAGATTCTATTTAATAATAAAAACTTGCCCCATTAAAATAAAGCAAGTTTTTTAATATTAATTTACTGACATCCGAGTAATATTTAATTATAGAAAGGAGAGGAATAAAGATGCCTTAAATTGATTTTCAGGGGGATTTTTCTTTTTCGTGAAAAACACCCCCTGCCTTTTTATCGAATAAATTAAGTTGCATTTTTTCAATATTCCTTTCCTGTATTGTTAATCTTGGTTTTTTCACCAATGTCAAAAAGCAAACATATGAACCCATGTTGCACCTTGCCATGTTCACTATTGTTGTGAATTGTTCAGCTTGTTTTATCCTTTGATAAATGATGGTAAATATCAGGTTGGCGATCAATGCTATCCAGATCTGGGTCATAATACCCTTTTGTTCATCCGAGAAAAAATAGCTCAACTGATAGCTCTGTTTTAGTTGTTTAAAAAAGGGTTCAATGGCCCATCTGTTTTTATATATCAAGGCAATGGTCAAATTATTGAATTGGTAATGATTGGTCAAAAAACGGAGTACTTTTCCTGAATGTGGGTCTTTGTAAGTAATTAACCGGAAGTTAACGGTTGATTTTGAGCTGTTTATCTTTAATTCAATAAGTTCGTCCCTGACCACGCCCTGACCACTTGCAATATCAAGGCAGTCCACAGGGTTTGTCTTGATTATTTTATAAGAGGCGTTTTCATTTAGCCTTGTAACAAAATATACCCCCTGGCCATCCCATTGTCTGTACACTTGGTAGTTCACATAGCCTTTGTCAAAAACATAAGTATATCCCTTTTTTACTTTTAGCTGTCCGAGGAAATCCTTGTCGTTCTTTGCCGCTGCACCTAGTTGTACATACTCAGGCACCAATCCATCGTAAGGCATAAGTGTCTGGGCTTTTATGCCCCCCTTTTTGCCTCCTTCAATTGTATTACGGCCAGCACCTTTAAAAATATTACTGAACAAGGTAAAGGTGGTAGCATCGAAACGTTTTATTTTATCACAACAAGCCTCACTATTAATAGGTAAACAACTAAAACCGCCTTGTAATTCAGTTTTATAATGCTCCAGAAGCTTATAATAAAGATGTTCGAATACTTCGCTGCCCCTTCGCCTGTTTGCATCGGAAAGGGTGCTAGGGGCAGGTAGTTCTTTGATCCCTAGATATGAAAGCTTGCCATCAAGAAATAACAAGCTCTTGCACAGTCCATTAAGAGAACTGGATTTGCTCACTACCCCGTAAAGCATAAAGACTAGTTGCTTATAAGTGGTCATTGTCTTATAATATTTATCTGAACCAAATTCAGAAACAGAAGAATTTATAAGCTCTTTCGGCAAAAAAGAAAGCAACTGACAGATAAGAGGCTGACCAGATAATTTTGTAGGTTGCACTGTTGATTTTGAAGTGTGGTAACGACAAAACTCAACAAAAAAGCGGATGTTGAAAAACATTCAACTCCGCTTTTGTACTTTTTTTAGAATAAAATCAAAACTGATCTTATTTCTCGGATGTCAGTAAT
>JANYCO010000056.1 GCA_025360235.1 Cytophagales bacterium | reverse complement strand
AAAGGAATGCGAAGCGGTAGCTCCTGTAAAAGTAGTAGTCGCTAGTGAGGGAGCAGGACCTGTTACTGTATAAATGATTGTTCCGAAAGGTCCTCCGGTTACATTTGCAAGAATAGATCCATTAGCCATACTTGTACAACTATTTGATGTTGGGGTAAGCGTAAGTCCCATTCCACAAGTATTGCAAGGCGTCACAGTAACTGTAACACCGCACTGAGGCTGAGCGCAGCACGTCACCACAGCACCATTCGATTCTTTGAAGGTACTCCAGCATACAATTACACTATAGGTTCCTGCAGCAGAAGCGGTGTAGGTATTGGAAGTAGCACCAGCAATATCACTCCCGTTCAATTGCCATTGATAAATTGTAGTTGATGTCGGAGCATCTACGTCAGCTGTTAAAACAATAGATTGACCGGTACATATGTTACTCGGTCCGGAGGCTTTTATCGTAGTGTAGGGTGCACGACAATCAAGTTTACAGCCTGTTCCATTGATCGCATACTGAGCGTTAAATCCCGGATCGTCTTTTGGTAAATTAAAAGTGATCGCATCAATCACGGCTCCCATTTCATAGCGATAAGAAATAAAACTATTGCCATCTACATCTTTTATATTAAAGGCTGTTTGAACTGCACTGATGAAGGCAGCTTTTGCAGCGGGTACTGTATTAATTTCCGGATACATTAAGAGTAACCTGTTTATAGAGGCCAGTACAGTATCCCATTTAATTTGAGCATCATAGAAAGAATAAAAATCCCAATTGACAGCACTACCGCAACCACTGGCGGCATAGTTGGCTTTACCAACTACTTCCTGATTATCTAATATTGCTGTCATTGCCGCAACTCGTTGCGCATAACATGAAACTCCACCACTGTAATAACTACTTGCCCAATTGGTATTAGTTGCAATACCTCCCGGAAGTGTATATCCAGGAACAGACATAGCGTTTGCAGCATTGGGACCAAGGTTGTAGGCCAGTGCCTGAGCAGCTTCTACTCCATAGTTATCATTGGCTCCCGATTCAATAAGTCCTAGATCAACATTATTCATTAACTGAGCTCTTCTGTAAATAGACAAATCATAAAACGTTTTATTCATTGTCGCCATTTCCATATTTGAATTGTATAGATTATGGTAAGTAGCTGCTGGTCCCGGATAGCGATTTGGTACATACGGAGAGATGGTTTGATATCCTGCCAATGTATTGTGGTAAGGACCATCGGTTCCATTCTGACCAACGTGCCAGCAATAACCCGCACCCGCACAAGTATTACTATTACATCCACGAGGATAGGTACATGGTATCGCAACATTTGCCCCTACTTCAACATCAAATATTGTTGCCGGAAGTTGCACACCATCGTTATAGGTAGCAAAACCATTTTCCTGCCCCATAGTAGCAAACCATTGGTTGATACTCATTTTATCCCTTCCCAAAACATTACGGTAATAATTCCAACCAACCGCCAAAGCAATGGCATAGGAAGGCCTGTTTTGAGGTATTACAAGATAGACTGGGTCTGAAGCACCATAATGATCGAAAAACCCTTGACCAAGAAGTAATTCACTTGCATTCTGGAAACAAGTGGTATCAAAAGTACTTTGAACTGGGATACTTGGACATCCCAACTGGCCGCCACCAGGAAGTTGTCCGAAAGAATTGATTGTTAGCGTAAATAAGAAAATTATGAGTAATAGTTTTTTCATATTCCGTGAATTATTATAATTATTTTTGCACTTATAGTTTATAATACAAAAGAAATCGCCTTTGTAAACAGGATACTGCCAAAAAGTGAGAATAAGCATCTAAAAGAGATGTTGCTCAGAAACAAAATATAGCGGATTAGGTACTTAAAAATTGGCCAATTTGGGTTATTAAACAAAATGAAGGGTGAAAGTATGACGGATAGGAACCAGTAGTTCAATTACGAATAAAAAAATATGAATTACAATAAGATTCAGACAATTTGGAGTTTTCCAAAAAATGTGGCCTGTCGGGGCGACAGGCCACAGGATTGAGCTAAATTCTTAATTATCAATTTTTAATTCTTAATTCCCTTCTTTCGTTCCCAACATTTTCGTCAAACTTCTCTCTAGTGGAGTATTTTTTATCGTTTCCAAAACTCCTTCGATTCCGCCTTTCGGGAAAATACCTCCTAGCCCACCAGTTTGAATTTTCAGATTTTTTGCCAAGATCTCAGACAAGCTCACTGTACCCAAAGACGTCATCGCTTCGATCAATCCAGGACTGATAGCACCCATACTCTCTTTTATTTTTTTGATTTCCAACTCTACCAATTCAGTTTGTGTTTTAGTATCCAACTCAGTCTCTTTTTCTCTTCTTGATAACTCTGCATTTTTTATCAAGTCAAGTAGTGATTGCTGGTTCTCCTGTCCTTTCAATTTTAAAAGAGAAGCTTTAGCGGTTTCTTCTATTTCTTTTAATGTTATTGCCGCTTTTAATTCAGCAGTTTGAGCTTTCTCCTGAAGTTCTTCCTGCAACATTTTCTCACTTCTTTTCATATACTCCAGCATTTTTTCTTTGCGCATTAGATCTAAGTTATGCTGTACCGCGTCGTGCTGCGCCTGGCGCAACAGATCAGCGATTGCATCATCTCCCAGACTTATGTCGAGCACTTCCACATCGTAAATAAACATTCCGTTTTCAGGAAATAATCTTCCCGGGCGTTTTCCATCTTCAGAAGTTTTACCCAAAATAATATCTCTTATTATATCCACTCCAAGATCGTTAAACTCTTCTACAGAACTTTTCTTCACTGCATTTCTTATCAATGAACAAGCATGTTGTGTGAGCAACTTCACGTAGTTGGGTACATTGAACCATTTTTTTGAATGTTCTTTTACAAAGTTTACACGGTATGAAACTTTCACCATCGCCTTTACAGAATCTTTTGTTTCAACTTCGATTACATCGGAAACAATATTATTTTCCGTTTGTAAATAGACGGCACGGATTGTCACTTTATCATTTTTAGGTTTCCCTGTTGACAATTCCATTACATCTAATTCTTCGTCGTACTCAAGCAATCTGACGCAAGGACCTTCTAATAATTCCCGTACACCGTTTTTCGTCACTACTTGAATGGCAAAACCAGGCCAGACATTAATACTCACCGCTCCCTCAAATCTATTATCAAGCGTTATTGTTCTTGGTTTGGTAAATTTTTCATTGCGTTGCATTTCATCGGCTACTGCGCCAAAAGAAACTTTGCTGATGTTTTTATTAACGGTTTGTTCATAGGGTAAGGGAAGCTCTTCTTTTTGTTCCAACATTTTTTTATTGTATTCCAACGCTTCCTTGTTTCCGGGAAACCAAAGATCAACAGTTCTGGTATTCAGAATTCTTTTTACGATGACCTGATTTCTTGGGTCGGGCAATAACATTAGCGGACCTACCACCAGATTTATTCCTCCGGTATTTTTGTCCAGCACATACCTTCCTTCACCCGCAGGTACTGCGCTGGCGTAGTGCATCATGGTGCTTCCGTATTTTACTATGGCGTGTTCGGGTCTTGGGAAATAAATTTTCTGTTCTTTTCCGGTAATGAACATTTCCTCTCCTGCTTTATGTGTTTTGTCTGCTTCTTTATAATCAGCGATTACTTTTACATAAATCCCCATGTTGTCGTTCAGTTCGATGGCTTTGAATTTATTGTTTCCATTCATCGTAACAAACACCTCTGTTGGTTTTGGAAATACAACTGCAGGACCTTCAACATATCTTTTATCTCCATTCTGATCGAGCAGGATGCAATATTCTAATCGTTCAAGTGTTACAGCATTTCTCACATATTCTCCTGCAGATTGCGCCAGTACTTCAATACCGGTCGGAGGAATGTAGAAAGATACTTCTGTTCCTTTTATGATAAACAAACTTCCGGTAACGAGATTTTCCTTTTTGATAGAAAAATTCTCCGTCTCCTCTGCCGATTTTTTTACGATGGCTTTATCGTAATTAAGTTTTGCCGCTTCTTCATTATAAACTCTTACCAACAAATACTCATTTGATTTCAACTGATGCCCGTTGATCACTTCAGCGTATTGTCCAGGGTAGAGGGCAAAAGACTGTGGGCCATTGATGTGGATTTTATTTCCAATATTCAAATCTACTGACTGCTGCTTTCCTTTGCTAGGGTGTCGTTGCGTTTGATTGTCTTTTACCGGATTAAACAAAACAATGTATTGCTCTTCATTTGCAGCCGGAAATGTTTCTACTGCGTCCGCTGCATTTACTTTAATAAAGAGTCTTGTTTTTGGATCATAAATTACCGGTTTGTCGGTATCGGCGAGACTCACTTTATGTGGACCCATAATCACTTCTACCTGGCCACTGGCACCGTCCTGCACGAAGACGAACGTTCCCTGAGAGAGGATTAAATCCCCTTGTCTTTCTTGTATGTTCATAATTGTATTTTTTAAATTTTCCATGTTCTTAAGTATCTTTGCGTTAATTATACGCATAAATAATTTAATTGTTGCGTAAAATATACGCAAACTATGAAAAATGCAATAGATTTAGGAGATAGTACAGGAAAAATTATGAGTTATGCGTTTTAAGTTGTGAATTTTTCTTTGCGTTCTTTGCAGAATCTTTGCGACCTTTGCGTTTAAAGAATAGGCAAAGAATAAATGACGATAAACGAATTCCTTATAAAAAATATCCCTACTTCAACGAAGCTGGCTATTTCCATTATACAGGAAAACAGAATTTTTATAAATCAACTTCCAGCCACACAACATCAATCAGTCTCCCAAACAGACCAAATTATTTACGATGATAAAATCATCCAGGAATCCAAACCATATTTCTACATTGCTTATTACAAACCAAGAGGAATGGAATGTACCATGAATCCTGAAATAGAAAATAATTTATCGGAAGCGCTTCCCTTTCCAAAACCTATTTCCCTATAGGCAGATTGGATAAAGAATCCGAAGGACTTTTGCTCATCACCAACGATGGAAAATTTTACAGGGAAATAGCACCACCGGATAAATTTAAAGAAAAGGAATATTTGGTTTCAGTTGATAAACCACTCACGGATCAAGCTATACAGCAGCTTGCAGAGGGCGTAGTGATTATGGGTAAAAAGACCAGACAAGCAAACGTTTTTAAAGTGGATGATTTTAATTTTAAAATTATCCTGACCCAGGGATTGAACCGACAAATAAGGAGGATGTGTTATAAACTTGGATACGAAGTACTATCATTAAAAAGGATTCGGATAGCCTTAGTAGAATTAGGAGATTTGAAACCTTCAGAATTTTATCAAATAGATCCCGGAATTTTGTCTTAACATTTTTCAGAAAACCATAAGAGGTGCATGACTTCTTCTTTTCTCCCTTTCTCCTTTTCTTCTTTCCTCCTTTTATTCTATCTTTACAAAAAAACAAAATAATCCACTTATGGGCATTTTCATTCATACTAAAATTCAACTCACTGAAAAAGGAACAGGCGCTGCACTTTCCGGAGATACTATTTCTGTAAGGCTATACGACAAAGATCCAATAGAAGACGACTTTCTTGGCGAAGCAAAACCAGACAAGGAAGGAAATGTCATGATTAAATTTGACCTTGATAAAATAAAATCTGCCGACTCTCCCTTTGAAACTTTCCCTGATCTATATTTTAAAGTTTACAGAGAGGGTAAAGAATTCTTTATAAGTCCTTTGTTAGATGATATTGATACTGAACAGGAAGGCGATTTTAGCTTTACAGAGGGTAAAATAATCGATTTAGGGACATATCTTATATAGTGAATTTTTACTATATTTAGGTAAAGTATCTTTTGCATGAAGCGTTTTATTCTGGTCTTTTATTGCAGTTTCCTTATAACAGGCTTTAACTTATCTTTTGGACAAACACCTAAAGATACTTTAGCTAACCATTATCTTGAACTGGCAAAACAGAAAGTAGAAGAGAAAAAATTTTCTGAGGCGAACGATATTTTCAAAAAAATCTTTGCTCTTAAAACCGCTGTTCCTGATGAACTCGCTTATTTTTATGGCTATACTTTACTTAATCTAAACAAATATGCTCAGAGTCGTGCAGCCCTTAATAAATATATAATGCTGCAAGGGGAAGAAGGTCCTCTTTCTCACAAAGCACACGAAGCGCTTATTCAGGCAGACTGCAAGGAGACTGGCTATCATGATGTTTATATGGAATGTGATATTTGTTATGGGGATTCAACCGTTGAAATCGCTTGCAGGCACTGTAAAGGAAAAGGCGTCGAAATTTGTCCTCTTTGTAAAGGAAGTGGTGTAGCTACGGCCAGCAATAGTTTTGGAAATACTTTTCACACCTGCCATCGTTGTAATGGAGAAAAAATAGTGAAATGCACGGTATGCAAAGGAACGTTAAAGGAAAAAATTATCTGTTATAATTGTAACGGCAAAGGGAGAAAAAGAATACGAAGGAAATGTTAAACAGAATTTTTAACTAATTTTATGTCAATTCAAAATACAAACTCAACACCAGCTGTTCCAATAAAAGAAGGCTTACTACTATTCATTCTGGCAGCAATCAACTTTACCCATATTATGGATTTCGTGATTATGGCACCACTCAATCCATTCTTAACTGAAGCTCTATCCCTTAGTCCGCAACGATTCAGCTTACTTCAGGCTTCCTATGCATTAAGCGCAGGGGTAGCAGGAATTGCAGGGGCATTCTTCGTGGACAAATTCGACAGACGCACTACTCTTATTTTCCTGTATTCCGGATTTACCATCAGCAATTTTGCCTGTGCCATTTCACCTGAGTATTATTCCTTAATGACTTCCAGAATTCTTGCTGGTGCTTTTGGAGGTGTATTAGGCTCTGTAATTCTATCCGTAGTTGGTGATGTTATTCCTCAGGAAAGAAGAGGCAAAGCAACAGGCATTGTAATGGCTGCCTTTTCTGCTGCCTCCGTTATCGGACTCCCGATAGGTATTCTACTTGCCGATGTATTTGATTGGCATGCTCCCTTTTATTTTATTACACTACTAAGTCTTATCGTATTATTATTTACATGGTTCAAAATGCCTTCCATTACTTCACATGTAACCAATCTTGATTTCAGTGGCACTCTACAAAAAATTAAAGGCCTATTCCTGAATCCAAATGTTCGTTGGTCGTTTTTATTTATGTCCTTACTAATGATCTCAGGCCTTACGGTAGTACCTTTCCTTTCTGATTATCTTGTAAAAAATGCTGGATTAAGCAAAGGAGATCTTTATCTCGTTTATTTCTTTGGAGGTATAGCTACTGCAATATCAGGACCTTTAACAGGACGATTAGCGGATAAATTCGGGAAACCAAGAGTGTTTTTAATTGCAGGAATTATTTCTGTTATACCCGTATACATTATGACACATCTACCTGCTTCAAGCTATACCTGGATACTCACAATGAGTAGTATCTTTTTTATTTTCTTTGGAGCACGTTTCGTTCCTGCCATGTCGATGATGACTTCCAGTGTTGAACTTCGTCAGAGAGGAAGTTTTATGAGTATCAATTCATCCATACAACAATTTTCATCCTCTCTTGCCATTCTTGCCGCTGGAGCTATTATAGTGAAAAATAATAATGGTTCTCTGGAAAATTTCGGTATTTGTGGCATCATCTCTATTGTGGCTCTGGTGGCTTGTATTCTGGTCTCATTTAAAGTAAAACAAGTTTCATAATATGGCCAAAGGATCCACTAACGCCTGGTTAAAAGCATTCCGTCTTCGAACACTACCCCTCGCTGTAGCAAGTATTGGTATGGGAGGATTTCTGGCGGCGGCTTATGGAAGTTTTAAATTAGAGATCTTCTTATTGTGCATTCTCACAACAATACTCCTTCAGATATTATCCAACCTTGCCAACGACTATGGCGATTATGTAAACGGCGCTGATCTGATCGGCCGTATTGGCCCGGAAAGAGCAGTGCAATCAGGAGAGATAAGTCCTGCTGCAATGAAAAATGCTATTGTATTGTTTTCATTCTTATCCTTTGCTACCGGAATAACATTACTATACATCAGCGACACTTTTCAATCGATCAATACCTTCGGCTTTTTTCTTGTACTTGGCGTATTTGCAATTATAGCTTCTATAAAATATACTGCAGGAAAGAACCCTTATGGTTATTCTGGTCTGGGAGATATTTCTGTTCTTATCTTTTTTGGATGGGTAGGAGTTTGCGGAAGTTTTTTTCTTCAAACAGGTGAATTATATGCTGCAACTATCTTACCAGCCACCTCATGTGGACTTTTCGCAACAGGTGTTCTGAACATAAATAATATCCGGGATATTGTATCAGATACTGAAGCAGGAAAACGAACCATTCCTTCAAGGCTTGGGAGAGAAAAAGCCGTCTTGTACCATATTGTACTGCTTTCTGCAGGCTTTCTTTGTGCGGTGATCTATATCATTATTACCTATAAAAATCCATGGCAGCTGTTGTTTTTAGTTTCAGTTCCGCTTTTTATTATTAATATTGTAAAAGTTAAAACACTCGATTCCCGAGATCTAGACCCTTATCTAAAACAAATGGCAATAAGCACACTTGTCTTTGTTTTTAGTTTTGGAACAGGAATACTTCTGGCTGTATCATGAGAAAATCAGAAAACAAAATTGTCATTATAAGTGGAGGGGCAGATAGCATAGCCACCGCCTCCATTAATAAATTTTGTAAGTCAGGCGCTAAAGTTATTCTCTGGGACACCGACGAACAAAAAGGAAAAATCGTAGTAGCCAATCTAAAGGCTCAAAAATGCACCGTAGATTTTCAGAAAGTAGACAATACAAATCTTGAAGAGACAGAAAAAAGAGCAAAAGAAATTTACGAAAAATACCAACGCATAGATATCCTAATCAATAATGCAGCCTCCAGTATAGATGCTGGGGAGAGTGATTGGTCAAAATTGATCGACAAAAGTCTTAGTGGCGTTATGAATTGTATCAAAGCAGTTTCCCCTTATATGCTTCTTAATAATTATGGAAGAATTATTAATACTACGGCGCTTCTAGGTTTATACGGAGATGTAAATCAGGCAAACTATTCAGCAGTAAAAAATGGTGTAATAGGCATTTCAAAACTTTGGGCATTGGAACTTAGCAAACATAATATAACTGTAAATACAATTGCTCCTGGCTATATAGACAGCGAGTACATCAATAAAAATACAGCAATGGTTATTAAGTCGATCAAGGAAAAAATCCCAGCAAGAAAAATCGGTACAGCTGAAGATATTGCTAATGCCTACTTCTTCCTTGCTTCTGACGAAGCCAACTATATTACAGGCACAGTGCTGAATATAGATGGAGGATATTGCGTATAAATAATTTTGAGTTATGAATGTTGAACTATTAATTCATAACTCAAAATTCATAACTCAAAATTGAAAATGAAGATTGGTTTATTTTTCGGCTCTTTTAATCCTATCCATATTGGTCATTTAATTATTGCCAATACAATGGCTGAGAACTCCGATCTTCAAGAGGTTTGGTTAGTAGTATCTCCTCAAAATCCTTTAAAAAAAAATGCAAGCCTCCTTCATGAGTTTGACCGTTATGAAATGGTTTCGTTAGCAGTAAACGACAGCTATAAATTAAAAGTCACTGATGTAGAGTTTCATTTGTCCAAGCCAAGCTACACCATCGATACGCTTACCTATCTATCTGAAAAATATCCTCAACATCAGTTTGTGCTTATCATTGGTGAAGATAATCTGGCTTCTTTTATTAAATGGAAAAATTACGATAAAATTCTTGAGTATTATGAATTGTATGTATACCCAAGACCAGCCGCAGAAAAAACAAACCTTTCCGAGCATCCGAAAGTAAAATTTGTTCCTGCCCCTCTGTTAGATATTTCTGCTACCTATATCAGAAGCAATATAAAAGAAGGGAAATCTATTCGTTATCTGGTGACAGAACAAGTTGAGGCGTATATTCATAAAAAACTCTTTTATCGTTGATTAAATGAAATTAGGGATTTCTCCGATTTTATAAAAAAAGAGCAACCAAAGGTTGCTCTTTTTTTATTTTTTTATCTTATAAAGGAATCCGCGAAATCACTTAATCCGTTCAATCAGTGGTCTATTTCTTTTTTGTTCCAGGTATAAAATACACTCCGGTAAAATCCCTAAACTGCATAGCGTTGTTGTCCAATCCCCTTACTGTAGATTGAAGCAATCTGTATCCTTCATCATACCAAAGGGCAATAACAGGTGCATCATCCATTGCAATTTGTTCTGCTTTTAAGAAATAGCCATACGCCTCTTCCTGCGTTTTTGCTCTTAAGCCTGCTTCGTACAATTCATCAAACTTAGGATTCACGTATCTTGTAAAGTTTGGATAAGAAATTTCATCCATTGTAGCAGGTACATTTTTACCGTAGAAGAACCAAAGGAAGTTTTCAGGACTTGGATAATCGGCAAACCAACCTAAACGAAAGAAATCACTTTTCCCACTCTGCATGATCTCTGCCAATGCCGGAGTTGTAACCACATTGATGTCGACATTAATGTCAAGATTTTCTTTAAGTTGTTTTTTTACTTCTTCTGCTACTGCAATGTTTCTGTCACCATCAGAGTTTAATTCAAGCGTGATTTTAGGAACATCAGCTCCTTTTTTGAACCCAGCTTTTTTCAAATACATATTAGCTGAATCCAAGTTCAGGTCGTATCCTTTTATTTTTTTAACATCGTATCCTTTGAAAGCATCTACCGGAGTGATGCCATAGATAGCATGCCAGTAGCCTTCTCCATTCAATACTGCTTCAAGAATTTTCTTTCTGTTGATTGCATAAGAGATTGCCTTTCTTAGATTTTTGTTGCTGAACATTTTTCCATTGTTCAGGAAACATAAAAGGTGCGTTGCCATTTCAGGAGTTCTCTGAAGTTCGTATTCTCCATATACACCTGTTTTCTGTGCAGTT
This sequence comes from Cytophagales bacterium, assembly GCA_025360235.1. Taxonomy (GTDB): domain Bacteria; phylum Bacteroidota; class Bacteroidia; order Cytophagales; family Cytophagaceae; genus JANYCO01. Next base: position 2,851 of record JANYCO010000056.1, on the reverse strand, counting down.
TGTTCTTCTATTTCTATAATATAATCTGTAGGCATACGGTACATCATATTCAAACGACCGTTTTTAAATTCTAACAGTTCAGATTTTTTGTCTTTTAAAAATTTAACTTTTATTCCATTCAAATAAGGAAGTTTATTTCCGTCTTTATCGGACAAATAATAGTTTTCGTTTTTCTTAAGTACAACAACATTTCCTTCTTCCACTTTAGAAATAGAGAATGGGCCAGTACCAACTGCTTTTATCCTCATTTCTTTGTCGTATTTCTCATATGCTTCTTTTGGGAAGATAAAGGTAAATGGTCGCGCTAAGTTATTAAGGAAGATAGAATTTGGAGCAGTAAGCGTGAATTGAATTGTTGATGCATCAATTACCTTGATACCTTCTACTTCAAATCCTGGCTTTTTGCCATCCTTAGCAGCAACATAATATTCCTTGGCTCCTTTTACAATACCGTCCAAACAGCTAAACCCTTGGTTGGTTACGCTAGGAGTACATAGTAACGTAAAGCAATATTTTACATCCTCTGCAGTCACTTCTCTGCCTTTGCCGCCTGAGAAGCATTCATCGTCATGAAACATAACCCCTTTTCTTAATTTAAAGGTGTACACTGTTTGCGAAGAATCCACGGTATAGCTTTCTGCAATACCGTTTTTAAGACTTAAGTCTTTTTGATCAAATTTCATAAGCCCTTCATAGATCTGAGAGGCCACTCGGTAAGAGATCGCATCTATGATATTATGAGGGAATAGGTTTTTAATATAATCGGATTCATTCACTATGAAAGTACCGCCATAATATTTGCCACCTTTGGCTTCTACTAATGCATTTGGATCTACGTTGCTATCGTTTGAAGGGCCACAAGCGCTTACAAGTAAAGCAACCGAAAGAAAAGAAATTAATGTCTTTTTCATTTTAAATTTTTAATAAAAAATTGAATTGTTAGTCAAACCCAAATGGTCATTCCCATTTGTGGGATTTAAGTTACCAAATATTAGCAGAAAAAATAAAAATTTCAAGGATTTGTAATAAAAAAAGGCGAATAATTCTTTTCTTAATAGCCACCTCAATACCATTTGAACAATTTCAAGCCCGTGTAATAAAAGATTAATCCCAGTAAAGTCAGTATTGAACAAGGCCAAAAGATCTCCGAAAAACCGGCTCCTTCATTAAAGACCGCTCTAATAGAATCAGTTAGAATGGTGAGTGGCAATATCTTAATAATAGGAATCAACCAATTTGGGAACCCTTCATAACTAAAGAAAATCCCCGAAACGATGGTCATAGGTAGAACTACGGCATTAATAAGCCCATTCCCAACATAAGTACTTTGGGTGCGGGAGGCTAAGATCAAACCTATTCCCCCAAAAGCCAGAATCCCTGAAAAAAACAAAGGAATTAAAGCCACTGAACTTCCGGTTATTTCCAAATCGAAGAAAAGCCAGGAAAAAAAGAATAATACCGAAGCCTCAAATAAGGTTAATAATAATCTTCCTATAAAATGGGAAAGTATAAAATCTGATTTTTTCATTGGTGTAGCAACCATTCTCCTTAATAATTTTTTTATTCTGAGTTCGATCAAAAACCAGCTTATTCCCCATACACAGGAATTCATAATACCCATGGCCAATAAGCCTGGTATAAGAAAATCAATATACCTCGTTCCTTTTGTGGTGATCTGTGCTATTGGAAAACTTTTTTTACCCGCTACTAGTGCGATATCTCTTTCCAGCAACACATAAAGGTTTGCTGCATCTGAATTACTGGCATCATAATGAAATACAGGTTGCCCATTGCGCAGATCAATGTATAAAATACAAGCTCCCTTTTGGAGGGCTTCCTTTATTTTTTCTAACGAAACAGTTTCAAAGACGGCAGTTACTGACATTCCGGTTCCGGTCGCAATTTCTTTTATAAAATCTTTTTTCTTCTCGTTGGGATATATTTGTGAAAGGGTACTGTCTCCTGATAGTAATACTTTATATTTCTTTGCAGGAGTTCCTGAAAAGGCAACCCCTAGAATCCACGCCATTGCTATCGGAAAGGCGAATGACCAAAACAGTGCCCCTGGTTCCCGAAAGAAATTTTTGAAATTTATTACGACAAGAGAAACAAGAGGATTAGTTTTCATTCAAACTCCTTCCTGTCATAGAAATAAACAAATCATCAAGCCTCATTTTCCTGCATTCTAATTCCGTTATTGAAATTTGATGATCAGTTAGGTATTGAATAAATAATGGGAGTGTTCTTGAAATACTTTCAACGTTCATCTTCCCTCTTTTCAAAGGAATATCCCAGATGATTCCCTTTACTCCTTTAATAAAGGTTTGCGGATCTTCGGGTAATGTTTGTCCAAGATTAAATTCAATAACTTCCCCTTCACTGTATTTGGATACTAATTCTTCCAGCGTCCCCTGAGCTATAAACCGCCCCTGATCCATGATCACAATGCGGTCGCAAAGAAATTCTGCTTCTTCCATATAATGAGTAGTAAGAATCATAGAAGTGTTTTCTTCCCGTTTTAATTTTTCTAAAATATTCCATACTTCCCGTCTGGCTGTGGGATCCAGACCAGTAGTAGGTTCATCGAGCAAAAGTACTTTGGGCTTATGAAGCAATGCCACCCCGAGCGCTAAACGCTGACGCTGGCCTCCGGATAAATTTACCGTATAACTTTTTTGTTTGGATTGAAGATTTACCAATTCCAATACTTCCTCTACTCTTGTTTCATTTAATTTATAAAAACAAGCAAACATCTGGAGTGTTTCTTTAACAGAAAGCTTATCCATAAATTTTGTTTCCTGAAATGAAATGCCAATAGTTCGATGTAATTCTGTTTCATTTTTTTTCCAGG